>DATIUL010000206.1:0-1818 GCA_035466865.1 Anaerolineaceae bacterium
GAGTATTGAAAGCACAAGAAAGGAGAGAATACAGAACATTTATCTAAGCAACTTTTGTATTTTTATGAGATTTGTGATCAGTTTTTCAGCATCTTCCATGGTGTTATAAAAATACAAAGAAGCGCGGATAGAGCCGTGCAATTTACGAGCATTAAACCAGGAATGTACACAATGCATTCCCGAGCGTACCATAACGGCTGCCATCTGGTCCAACATCAGGGCTACACGGTGTGAGTCCAGGCCGTCAATGTAAAAACTGACTATGCCATGCCGTAAAACGGGATCCTTAGGACCTATAAAGTGCAAACCTGGAATTGATTGGATTCCTTCTGTGATAGCTGCATTAAGTTCGTGTTCAATCTGCTGGATCTTGTTGAATCCTATTTTTTCGAGATATCTTGTTGCTTCACCCAAACCTATGATGCCCGCATAGTCCTGCAGACCTGCTTCAAATTTCTCTGGTGGTGGTAAAAACTCGCAATCCTCATAGGTGGAATTTGCAACTGTATCTCCGCCGACCATGAAAGTGTCCAGCTTTTCAAGGAGGGCGTATTTACCGTAAAGCACGCCGGTTCCGGAGGGGCCGCACATTTTGTGTCCTGAAAATGCCAGAAAATCAACATCGAGTGCCTGGACATCAGTCTGCATATGCGGTACAGATTGAGCTCCATCCAGAAGGACCAGCGCGCCCTTGTCATGGGCAATTTTAATAATTTCTTGGACGGGGTTGGCCATTCCATCCAGATTGGACATTGCTGTAAGAGAGACAAGTTTCACACTGCCATCAAAAAGCTGTGTGTACCCTTCCAGGTTGAAAGAATTGTCAGGCAGGGAGGGGATAATCTTGTAGATGAGCCCCTTGTCTTTGGCAGCTTTTTGCCAGGGAATTAGATTCGAATTATGTTCTTTATCCGAGATCAGAACCGTATCGCCAGCCTGCAGTCTGAGAGTGTTCGCAATGAGATTGATACCTTCAGTCGTGTTACGTGTAAAAACGACCTCTTCCTTGCGCCTCGCATTGATAAACTTGGCTACTTGAACACGAGATTCATCCACCATATTCGTCACGATTGTCCCAAGCCGGTGCATGCTTCTACCGCTGCAAGCTTGTGAGTTATCATAATAACTCTGGATGGCTTTGGTCACCTGGACCGGGCGCAGGCTCTGGCAGGAGCTGTCCAAATAAGCCATCGCGCGTTGACCGTCAGGCTTAAAAAGGATTGGAAAATCCGTTGAGTTTTCGGGGTTTGATTTCTTTTTTTCAAATAGCATACGAGCCTTAGTGGGCATAACCCAGCCAAAATTTTGCACTAAGAAGTTTTCTGACCAAACGGCAATATTGTAACAGAAATTGCGGCCGAGGCTTGTTGGCGTAATTCCTGAACTGCTTTGCATCAGCTCGTTCCGGTATGCGCTAATAATTGGAGAATAGGTTATTAGGTATATAATTAATTTTCATTCACTTATACTGAAAATTATGAGGTCATTATGATCAAAATTATTCCTGTAGATAATAAAGCCAGACAAAAACAACTCGTTGAATTCCAATTCGAGCTATATAAGGATTGCCCGCAATGGGTGCCGCCGTTGCATGTGGATGCGTACATGTATCTCAATCGGAAGAAGCATCCCTTTCACGAACATTCGGATGTGGATTTTTTCATCGCGGTGCGCGATGGGCGGGATGTGGGACGGATCGCCGCCATTGAGAACAAACCCTTCAATGCCTATCATAAAGTCAAAGAAAGTAATTTCTTTCTCTTTGATTGCGAGAACGACCCTGAAACTGCAACTATACTTTTCGATAAAGTGGCTGAG
>DATIUL010000207.1:0-3482 GCA_035466865.1 Anaerolineaceae bacterium
AGAACCTTGACCCAAGCCTTATCCAAAATCTGAGGGCAGGAGGGATTCATACCCTCTTTTCGCATCAGGCAAAGGCTTATGACCTTCTCACGCAAGGGGAAAACCTGGTCATCGCTACCGGCACAGCCAGCGGCAAGACCCTCTGTTACAACCTGCCGGTATTAAATACTATATTCAGGGATAGTTCTGCTACTGCCTTATATTTGTTCCCAACTAAGGCATTGGCCCAAGACCAGGTCAAGCACATACAGGCTTTGAGTGGCGGCTCAGAAAAACAAGTTCTTGTTCGAGCAGGTATTTACGATGGTGACACACCGGGGCACCAAAGGGCGGATATTCGCAAAAACGCGAACATCCTGATTACCAACCCGGATATGCTGCACCAGGGTATCCTGCCGCACCACACCAATTGGAAGCGTTTTCTGAGTGGTCTACGCTATGTGATCATTGACGAAATGCATACTTACCGGGGTGTATTTGGGTCGCACATTGCCAACGTAATCCGCAGGCTCAAGCGTATCGCGGCTTTTTATGGAGCTTTCCCCCAATTTGTAATGACTTCCGCTACCATCGGCAACCCGGAAGAGCTCAGTCAAAAACTGATCGAAATGCCTGCCTCGGTTCTCAGTGAGGATGGATCGCCGCACGGGGAAAAGAATTTCCTGATCTACAACCCGCCTTTGGTGAACGAACAATTGGGCATTCGCAAGAGCGTATTGCAAACCAGCATCAATCTTTCCAAACAGCTGCTTGCCTCGGGCATACAAAGCTTGATATTCGCCCGTACGCGCCGAACGGTGGAAATGATCCTCACTTATCTTCAGGATGGCGTTGGCCTTGCCAGCCGGAGCCTCATACGCGGTTACCGCTCTGGTTACCTCAAGGCTGACCGGCGGGAAATTGAAGATGGATTCAAAAGTGGAAAAGTCCGTTTGGTTGTGGCCACTTCTGCATTGGAGCTTGGCATCGATATTGGCGAGCTTGAAAGCGTACTGATCACTGGGTATCCTGGCTCCATCGCCCGCACCTTGCAACAAGCTGGCCGCGCAGGCAGAAAACAACAGAGTTCTCTGGCCATGCTTCTGGCTGCACCTGATGCCATGGACCAGTACCTGGCGCACCACCCTGAATACCTCACCGGGCGCAATCCAGAAGCCGTGCTGATTGACCCTGACAATCTGAGTATCTTGCTGCAACACTTGCGCTGTGCTTGTTTTGAATTGCCTATGAATGTTGGGGATCGATTTGGCCTTGCTCCTCAGGATTTAATTGAGAACTTGCTGGAAGTACTGGTGGCCAACGAATTATTGGTAAAGCAGGCTGGCAAATATTTCTGGGTGGCAGATCAATATCCATCAGCCTCAGTAAGCTTGCGTTCAAGTTCGACATCGGTTGTCACACTGCGAAATGTCTACACGGAAGGCTCAGAAGTCATCGGCGAAATTGATGCATCCAGCGCGTCTTGGCTGGTTCATCCAGAAGCCATATATTTGCATGAAGGTGAGTCTTACTATGTTGAAAGGCTGGACCTGGAGAAGGGAGAGTGCACTCTCACCCAGCAAAAGAGTGAGTATTACACCATACCCGCAATGGATACCACCATTGAAGATTTTCAAGCACGGGCTTCGACGGATTATCAAAATTGGGGAAAAGCGCTTGGTGATATCCGGCTATTGATGCAAATCAATGGTTACCGCAAGTATCGCTGGCAGACCAATGAAATTATTGGCCACGGCTCGATTGACCTTCCTCCGCATCGGCTTGAGACGATGGGTTTCTGGATTAAGCTTGGCCAAGGCATTGTTGAGGGTTTGCGTGGTGAGGGCCTTTGGCTCTCCGATGCCAACGATTATGGAGCCGTCTGGCCTGGGCTCCGGCAAAAGATTCTTATGAGGGATGGTTTCAGTTGCCGGGGTTGTGGTGCACGCCCAGACCCTTCCTTGTTGCATGTCCATCATCTGCAACCCTTCAAGACTTTTCAGGACCCTGTGCTTGCCAATTCACCATCCAATTTGGTTACTCTTTGTCACAGCTGCCATCAACAAGCTGAACTTTCTGTGCGGGTCCGCAGTGGTCTCGCGGGTGTTGGATATGCTTTGAGAAACCTTGCACCACTTTTAGTTATGTGCGACCACGAAGATTTATCAACTCTGACTGAAGCAAAATCCATTCTGAATAATGGCAACCCCGCAATCCTGATCTATGACCAAATTCCAGGTGGCATTGGGCTTTCCCAGCGTTTATTCGAAGAGCATCAATCTCTCATACAGGGAGCTCTGCAGATGGTCAGTGAATGTCCTTGCCAAGATGGTTGCCCAGCTTGTGTCGGCCCCATAGGTGAAGAGGGATTTGGCGGCAAAGTACATGCTTTAGCTTTACTCAGGAGTTTAAAATGACCGATTGGGGCGATTTAACTGAAAAGCTAAAAAGGTTGGGCGTCAAACTTGGGTCGGAACGCCTTCCCACCCCGGCATTAAAACCGAAATATCCTATTGATAAGGTTGTACAAGGTAGGTTTTTAGAAACACCCCTGGGGGCAGTGTTTTCTTCAGATCATTATTACCCCGCGAACCATCAACAAGGTAGATCAAAAATCCGGCCCGAGAGGGAAATTTCCCGGTTGGCACAATGGGCTAAGCTTGAACGCTTTGATCCTGCCGATTATGACAGTTTTGTGTTTATTGATACCGAGACAACAGGACTTTCTGGCGGCACAGGCACCATGGCATTTATGGTTGGCGCGGCCAGATTTGTAGCAGGTAATTTGGTTCTGGAACAATTTTTCTTGCAGAATCCAGCCGAAGAGCGTGCATTGCTGACAGGCTTGAGTAGTTTTCTTGGAGAAATGAAAGCTGTTGTTAGCTACAACGGCAAAGCATTTGACCTGCCAATTCTGAACACCCGTTTTGTCCTTAATGGGATGAACAATCCTTTTGAGGGTTTGGCGCATTTTGATTTGTTGCCTATCACGCGCCGGGTCTGGAAAGCACGTCTGGACCAATGCAATCTTGGAAATATTGAGCACCACATCCTGGGTTTGGACCGCGACACTGATGAGGTTCCAGGTTACCTGGTGCCGGAAATTTACATGGATTATTTGCATTCGGGGGATGCGACCCCACTTGAGGGAATATTTAAGCACAACGAAAACGATGTGGTTAGCCTTGCTGCACTTTTTTCGACAATCAATGATTTACTTGAAGACCCATTCGGCCAGAGTGAGGCCTACGCCAGCGACCACGTGAGCATTGGGCGTTTGATGGGTAGCCTTGGTGATGAAGAAATGGCCATTAGGCTTTACGAGAGTAGCAATGCCCTGGGTGGTGATCGCGTTGCGCAAACCGCCTCGCTGCTTCGACTGGCGGAAATCTATAAACGTCGCGGAGACTGGAAATCAGCGCTGCCTCTTTGGGAAGAAGCTGCAAGCTCGAACGCACTGATTGCGCTGGTTGAATTGGCAAAATACTATGAACATCAAGAAA
>DATIUL010000208.1:0-6321 GCA_035466865.1 Anaerolineaceae bacterium
GGCAAAAGTGTTCTTTCCAGTTTCGGGGTCCTGACGGAATTTTGGAGCCAACTCGTTCATATCCTCGACCAGGCTGGTGGCCGGTGTAATGGGGTACCATGAGCAATACTGTACGCCGCCAAAAATAGAACCGAGCGCTCCAGCATGGTTGCCATCGGTGAGGATGTAATCAGCGAGTGGGGCGAGCTGCTGGACTGTGTAACAATCCGTCTTCTTCAGGTGTTTTGCTGCCCAGTCGTAACCAAGCATGACGGTCTTGAAGTTTGTTTCAGCGATGATGGGTTTTGCGCTGAAATGTTTATCAATCGCGCTTTTCAGAACTTCTTGAGGGATACCGAGAACCTGGCCAACAATCCCTACATAGAGCATATTTTCAGTAAAATCTCGGATGGTGCGGGGTACATCCAGTTCATCTGTGAGCGCTTTAATGGGCATTGGGTAGAAGATAAGATCTTCGCGCCGTGCTTCATCCGAAATGCCAATGTGATCAGCGTAGAAGACGACACCCCCTTTAGGCAGGAAGTTAAGATCTTCCAGGAAGGTCTTGGGATTCATGGCCACAATTATGTCATCATAAGGACGGCGGCCTGTAAAGCCATGTTCATTGGCACGGATAACAAACCAGGTGGCCATTCCTTTGATATTCGAAGGAAAGACATTCTTGCCTGACGTCGGTATGCCCATGTGGAAGAGCGCGCTGAAGAGAATGCTATTGGCTGTGGCTGAGCCGGAACCATTGACCGTGCAGATTGTCATGCAAAAGTCGTTTACGATAAGTTGTGACTCATCTTTTTTCTTTTTGTTTGTATTTGCAGTCAATGTCAACTCCTTTTATTCAAATCGCTGTTTAAGTTCGGGTTTCTTGATTTGTTTAACCAGATCCATGTGGTTAAGCAGGGCTTCATGCCCACGGGTAAAATCGCGGGATTTCAGTGCATCGATAATTTTCTGATGGTAATTCCAAACTAATTCAAGATAAGTTTGATCCATGTATATGTTTAGGTCGGAAGATTGATAAAGAGCCCAATAACTCTCCATAATACTGAAAACAAAGCGGTTATTGAGGTGTTGGAAGATTCCCAGATGGAAACTGCGATGTTCTTCCTTCGGAACCTGGATGGGAGAATGAGCAATCTTACCGTTAGCCTGAACCACAAGGGCTTCGAGCTGACCAATCTCATCCCGGTTAAGCAAAGGTGCGGCTTCATGCCAATAAGAACTTTCGAGGTTTTTTCGCAGGTCACTGAGTTGTTCAAAGGTGAGAGGATCAACTTTTTGAGAATAATCCAAACCAAGCATCAAGACCGGAGTAAGTGAAAAGTCTCTCAGCGACATGCCAGTTTTTGGGCGGATTTCAACTACACCAAGCTGGCGGGCAACTTCAAGCTGCTCTCGCAAGGAGGATGTGCTGATGCCTATCTGCCTACCAATTTCGGGGATGCTGGGCAAAGGAAGATGCTTTTCAGCGGCTTCTGCCAGATAGTTTAGAAGGGTTACCTTTGTTTTTTCCATGCTATTAATCTGATTAATATGATTAATGCAGTTATTATATCCCCATTATTACTTTAAGGGAACTTTCGGTGCAAATTGCCTAAACGAGACCGGCTTCAATCAAGAGGGAAGTATTAGTGATAATCTCGGAGGTCATACCTTGGGCAACGACCGTCCCGCGGTCAAGCAGAACCGCCTTTGAACAAACCTGGGCAGCCATATCCAGGTCATGTGTGGCGATTACCATTGTCTGTGGCATATTAATGAGCAGCTCAATTAGTTCTGTACGAGCGTGCGGGTCAAGGCCAGAAGTAGGCTCATCCAGAGCCAAAATCTTTGGATCCATCGAAAGAACTGAAGCGATGGTGACTCGTTTTTTCTCTCCCCCGCTAAGGTTAAAAGGGTTGCGTTTTACAGAATCTTCCATATGCACCGTTCTTAATGCCCGCATCACGCGTTCTTTGACGGCATCTTTCTTAAATCCAAGATGGATTGGCCAAAAGGCTACATCACTGTAGACTGACGAAGAGAAAAGCTGGTCAGCTGGGTTTTGGAAAATCATGCCTACCAGGGTGCGGATGCGAGCCTGAGTGGAATCTGTAATTTCAAGACCATTGATGAATACTTTTCCTTCTCCGCGGAGGATGCCGTTGAGGTGCAGTAGTAGAGTGGATTTGCCTGATCCGTTCCCTCCTATGAGTGCTAATTTTTCACCTTCTGCCACCTCAAAACTGATGTTGAAAAGGGCTTGCTTGGAGTCTGGGTAGACATAACTGAGGTTTTCCACCCTAATTTGGGCAGGAATTTCGTTTTTCGTCGACGGTTGCGTGTTCATATTGGCTTGAATTATACCCAGCCCATTGCATGGAAGGCAGAAGAGTGGCAATTTTTACGGTTTGCAACCTGGATGGAGTAGAATCAAAATGTTCTGGAATTATTGAATGTCAATTTCTGAGTTTAGCATCCCTGAGCGGTATAAAACCGATCGACGAGGACCCATCCGCTGGATCTGGTCTCACGTCAAACCTACCTGGTACTTGCTCGTGTTAGCGGTCATTGGTGCCTCAGGCAATGCCTATTTAGCCGGTGTGCCTGCTGCCCGTTTTGGAGAGATTTTTAACGAGTTAATCAGTGGAAAAGCCAACCTTAACCACCTTTGGACCCTTTCGCTAATCATTGGCGGATCCCAGATCATTCGTGGTGGTTTCCTATTCATGCGCAATTTCAGTTTTGAATACACTGCCCAACGTTTGGAACGGAACATCCGTGAAGAGTTCTACACAAATCTGCTCGGGAAGAGCATGACCTTCCATTCCCTGCAATCGATTGGGGACCTGATGGCAAGGGCAACCAATGACATCCGCGAAGTAAATTTCGTCTTTAGCCCAGCTTTAAATATGATCATAGGCTCCATTAACTTTCTTTTTGTGCCATTAATTATCGGCTGGAATTTGAACCATGCGCTGGTATTGGTGCCGGGAGTGTTCATCGTCGCATACATCATCTGTATTCAGTATTACTTCAGGGTGATGACCCCAATTTCCAAAGAAGTCCGCGAGAGTTTTGGCAAAATGAACAGCCGCCTGGCTGAAGACCTTGATGGAATTGAAACTGTAAAATCCGTTGCCCAGGAAGACGATGAAACCACGCTCTTCATGCACAATTCGCTTGCTTATAGAAATGCTTTCGTTAAGAAAGGCGATCAGGAGGCAGTGTTCATTCCTGTCCTTTTGCTCTCGCTGGCACTAGGTTTGGGGTTATTACATGCCATTCTGCTGGCGCAAAATGGGTTGATTCCACTCGGGGGTGTGGTTGCTTATTTCTACTCATTGGCGCTGCTTGGTTTTCCTACGTATTCCTCAATTTACAGCTACTCACAGCTCACATTGGGAGTTGCTGGGGCGAAACGACTGCTGGAGACCATGAACACTGTAAATGACCTTGACCAAAATCTGGAGGGCATCGCCCAAAAGATCAAGGGAGACGTTGTTTTTGAGAATGTCAGTTTTACATATAGCGGCATAGATACTTTGGACGAAGTCAGCTTTCATGCGCAACCCGGACAAACGATTGCCATTGTCGGCCAAACCGGCGCAGGTAAAACCACACTCATACGTTTGATCAACCGAACTTACGATCCTTCACACGGTATGGTCAAAATTGATGGCATTCCGCTAAAGGATTGGCAGTTGAATAGCCTGCGCAACCAAATCTCCATTATCGAACAGGATATTTTCCTTTTCTCTAAAACAGTCAGAGAAAACATTGCTTTTGGGCGAGGTAACGCTAGCGAGGCCGAGGTCGTTGAAGCGGCGAAGAAAGCACAAGCCCACCAATTTATTCTGGGACTGCCTCAGGGATATGACACGGTCATTGGCGAACGCGGAGCCACACTTTCAGGTGGGCAGCGGCAGCGCTTGGCCCTTGCAAGAGCTTTCCTGACCGATCCCCGAATTCTCATTTTGGACGATTCCACCAGTGCCATCGACAGCAAGACTGAAGATGAAATCCAAAAAGCGATCAAAACAGCCTCAGAAGGGCGGACCACCTTTATTATTACCCATCGTCTTTCCCAAATCCGGTGGGCGGACCTGATTATTGTGATGAAAAAGGGGAAGATCACCGATATTGGTACTCACACAGAATTAATGGCCCGCTCCCAGGCTTATCGAAATATCTTTACAGAGGCAGGCAGAGAATGAGTTTCTATTCCAGCCTTAAAGCAGAAGCCTACGATCGGCAGTACTCGAATAAAGATCTCTTCAGCCGCATCTTCAGCTACCTGAACCCTTATCGACAAAAGATGATCGTGATTCTGGTCGCTTTATCACTGCAAGGCATCGTTGGAGCGCTACCGCCACTGCTGGTTTCGAAAGTCTTGGACCTCAGTATGGCAGGACAGACGAAAGAAAGCATTTACATTTGGCTAGTGATCGGTGTTGTCGTCCTTGAATTTCTGAATTATGTTTTCTATTACATCGTTCATAGGCTGATGGCCCGGGTAATTGCTGACACAACCCGCGATATGTCCACTGCAGCTTTCAAAGCTGCAATGCAACAGGATATGTCCTTCTTTGATGAGTTTTCTTCCGGCAAAGTGGTGTCGCGTATTACCACGGATACATCTGATTTTGCCAACCTGATCACCCTGACATCGGATGTGCTTAACAACTTGTTACAGTCTGTCTTATTGGCAGTCATTTTGTTGCGCACGGAGTGGCGGTTAGCGTTGGGTTTATTTTCCATTGTACCTATTCTCGGAATAATCATCATTCAGTACCGAAAATGGGCAAAAACCGTAACCAGGCGCGGTATGCGTGCCATGGCGAATGTAAACGCTACAATCAAGGAAACCATCAGCGGTATTTCGGTAGCTAAGAATTTCCGACAGGAAGCAAGCATTTTTAACGACTTCGACCGGGCCAACAAAGATTCATTCAAAGTCAACATCCGGCGAGGAATAGCGCTCTCATTACTATTTCCATCCACCCGCATAATGGTTGGCGTGGCAACTGCCCTCATCACGTTTTATGGTGCCAAATCGGTTTTGGCATTGACCATCACTGCAGGTGCCTGGTATTTGTTTGTGAACAGCATCGATCGATTTATGCAGCCTGTTTTGACTTTGACACAGTATGTTGCCCAGGTGCAGCAAGGGCTTTCAGCAGCCGAACGTATTTTTGCGCTGATAGAAGCACCCAGGAGTGTTCAACAACTTTCAAGCCTGAAACCCGATTCTCTTGCAGGCAAAGTTGATTTCAACCACCTAAGTTTTTACTATCCCAACGGTACACAGGTCTTAACTGATTTTGATTTGCACATTGAGCCGGGAGAAACCGTTGCCATCGTGGGTCATACTGGCGCGGGTAAGTCCTCCATTGCCAGGTTGGTGACCCGTTTCTACGAATTCCAGGGTGGAGAGCTGCTCGTTGATGATCACAACATTCGTGATTTCGACCTGCAAAGCCTGCGGAATCATATGGGTATTGTCACCCAGGTGCCCTTCCTTTTCGAAGGCAGCGTGGAAGAGAATATTCGCTTCGCGAAACCCGATATCACCCGGGCTGAGATCCTGGAGTTGGCACAGAATGTGGGTCAGGGCGAATGGCTTGAGACGCTTTCAAATGGCTTGGATACTAATGTCGGAGAGCGCGGCGCGCAGATTTCGATGGGGCAGCGGCAACTGGTAGCCTTGATACGCGTGCTCGCCCGCAAACCTTCCATTTTTATTCTCGATGAAGCCACAGCCTCAATTGATCCCTTCACCGAGAAACAGATTCAAAATGCGCTGGATTTGATCCTTAAGCGTTCAACCAGTATTCTGATCGCCCATCGGCTTTCCACCATCCAAAGCGCCGACCGCATCATCGTACTTGATCACGGGATGATCCTGGAGGAAGGCACACACTACAGCCTTCTCGAACGCGGCGGGCATTATGCCGAACTCTACAACACCTACTTCCGCCATCAAAGCCTGGAATACGTGGAAGAAGCAGGCAGGCTTTTTGGGGGCATCTCTGACGGGCAAGCGCCAGCAATGGCCGTGCTTTGATACTTCGGTAAGCTTTATCCATCTTTCTTTCGATTTCAGCTAATAGTCATTTTTGCGGGTCAGTTGCCAGCGTTCTTTTAAGCTGGCCTCGCTCGTTACATACGGGATGGAATATTTGAAGACAACGAAACCATTGTCGTGCTTCGTTATGCTCAGCATCTTCCTGCTGCAAGTCAGTTCTGGCAGGTCCTCCGCAAAATCGGCTCAGTATGACAACCTCTTTTTCTGGTCGCACCGCGAGTATGCTTTGTAGCCGCAAGAGATGCTCTGCATGACAA
>DATIUL010000209.1:0-3545 GCA_035466865.1 Anaerolineaceae bacterium
GCCGTGCATTCCCTTCTGGCAGACAGCCACACCGCCTTTACCCAGCACGCCTGCCTGCCACTGGCTGAAACAGCCTCCACCTTTGGTGAGATGACCCTCACAGACCTGCTGCTTGAACGTGAGAGCGACCCCGCTGTGCAGCGTGATATCCTCTTCCGCCAGGTGGATGATGCCTACGCTACCATCATGCGCCAAATCTATTTCAGTATCTTCGAGCGCGAAGCGCATGCCAAGATAGACGCGGATGCCTCTGTAGATGAACTCAGTGAGGCCTACCTGGCCAACCTCAAGGAGCAATTTGGAGACGCGGTAGAGGTCAGTGATGAATTCAAGTACGAGTGGGTCTCAATTCCACACATCTATGGCACACCCTTCTATGTGTACGCCTATGCCTTCGGGCAGTTGCTGGTCTTCGCGCTTTACAAGATGTACCAGGAACAAGGCGAGAGCTTCAAACCTAAGTATTTCCGCATCCTTTCAGCCGGTGGCTCAGTTGCTCCGGTGGAGCTTCTCAAGGAAGCCGGCATCGACGTCAGCCAGGCCTCTTTCTGGCAGGGCGGTTTTGACCTGATTAACGAGATGGTTACCAAGCTGGAAACACTCTAAAATTTTTGAGATTGCAGGCAGAGGCGGGCAACTTATTGCTCGCCTCCTTTTTTAGCTTGTTCCGGAGAGGAAGAATATTTTCTACCTGTGCTCTGGGTGGCTATTGATATAATCCCAATTGCAAATAGAAAATCGAGTTCTTACCTTTAGTTGCTGGAGGTCCCATGACGCATTACCAAATCAGTCGGCAGGAATACCATTTACTCTGGGATACCCGGCATCAACCGCTCTTGCGTGTGAAAGATGGGGATACGGTTGCGTTGGAAGTGGAGGATTTCTCAAATGGGTTGCTCAACCTGCATTCCACGGTTAGCGACCTGACTGGATTGAATTTTGACCTCTGCTACCCCCTGGCTGGACCAATTTACATGGAAGGCGCGGAACCCGGTGATACATTGGCGGTAGAAGTGCTGGATATCCAGACAAAAGGTTGGGGATGGATGGCTGTTCTGCCGGGGATGGGCTTGCTGAGTGAGGAATTCAAAGATCCCTACTTTCGCACGTTTGATATTTCAAATAGGCAGTACATTCCTTTCCGCGAAGATATCCGCGTGCCACTGGCACCCTTCTTTGGCACCATGGGGGTTTGCCCGTCGGGGGCTAAAAACCTGGCTGTAATGCCGCCCGGAAACTTCGGTGGCAATATGGACACGCGCCACATCCGCAAAGGCTCCACGCTTTTCCTGCCAGTTCAGGTGGAAGGAGCCCTTTTCTCCATTGGGGATGGGCATGGCGCGCAGGGTGATGGCGAAATTTGCGTCACCGCGCTTGAAGCGCCCCTGGGAGCGACGCTGCGCTTCAGCCTGTTGAAAGGGCAGAAGCTTCGTGCTCCAAGGTTTACAACCCCGTCGCCACTACTGCCGCATACAGATACCAAGGGCTTCATCAGCACCATGGGGATTGAGACCGACCTTTACAAGGCCGCCCAATCCGCCGCAAGCGATATGGTGGGTTTAATTACTGAACGCTGGCAGCTTGCCCCAATTGATGCCTACCTGCTGGCCAGCCTCTGTGTTGACCTGAAGATTACTGAAATTGTGGACGCGGGCATGTTTACGGTGGCTGCCTCTTTGCCGCTGGCTGTATTTCGGGACTAGGCCTGCAAAGGTTTCTACAATCAGTTGAATTTTCAGCCTGAGAGCAAGACAATCTCAGAAATTGCTATCGTTTTTCGAAAGGAGCGATTATGAGCCAGGCATTGAAAATTCAGAAGACCATTCATGCCCCGATTGCGAGGGTATATGAAGCATTTCTCTCTCCTATAGACCTGACACAGTGGTATTACGCCAGTGAAGGATGGACAACGCCCTACGCAGAAGTGGATGCCAAGCCGGGAGGCAGGCTAAAGATAGCCTTCCAAGATCCAAAAGGAAAGAATACGTTTGACTATGAAGGCAACTTTGTCCTTCTGGAAGCCCCAAAAAGGATTGTCTACAAGCTGGATGACAACCGTAAAGTGAGTATTCGCTTAGTCGAAGTGGGGCAGCGTAAAACCAGGATTATTGAGACCTTTGATAGTGAAGATGTAATGCCAATCCGTGCTCAACTGACGGGCTGGAAGTCGATTCTGAACCACTTAGAGGACTACTTGAAAACCCAGATCTAGTTTCAATGTCTGTAGGGAAAAATACTGTCTTACTGCCTGGTCGATGCGAAGTGGCGCGGATTGAACTTCTTCCAATCCTCCAAGACCTGATCATAACGGATAACCTTCAAGGCTTGATATTTGCTTTGCCCACTCTTGTTGAGAACCAGCCCGTTCGATAGTTGATAACAGGCATGTGCTTCCCGCCCGGAGCCGTCATAAAAGATCGTCACATCCCCTGGTATGGGCTCGCTATGCCCAGCTTCCTGAAAGCCTAAACTTCCAAGGTTGGCAAGAAATTCTTCCTGCCACACCCATTTTGTCAGCCAGGCCTCATCCCCTGAAGCGCCAAACAATGCCGCCCCGAAGCCATTGGTGCCTTCAAAGTGAACAAAGCTATTGGCTCTGGTTTTCACCCACACGGGAACTTCTTCTGGGCAGGGTTCACACTCAAAACTTTCCCAGTGCTTGGCCACGCGCTCCGTGGTCTGCTGCTTGAAGTTCAGTTCCAGCCGATTCCACAAGTAATGGTTAAGTACCAGCTTGCCATCGATACCGGCATGCTGAATCATTTTCTTGAAGGCTTGCCCATGCAAAACATCCAGGCCAAATACCAACCCGCGTTCAAGTTGTACTTGTTGGCGGAAAAGGGTAGCTCGCTCGGGCATGGGCAGTGCCGCAAACCAATCAGGACTGGCAACCAGTACCTGCTTCACCCGGGCTGGGTCCATCCTCCAGTACTCGTAAGCATTGGTGTAGGCCATGTTGCCATACTCAAGGTGCGCCAACAGATCTTTAACAGGCAAAAGTTCGGTTCCTTCGAGGCGGCTTGGGGTATAGCTGCCATCCAGATAGTAGATATCTTTGGCTGGCAGAAATGTTTCCACCCAATAATCAATGTCTTTTTGTGTTGGAGAAAGGTTCATGGCTGTATTGTACTGGTTTTGAGTTACTCTGTCCTTTGCGGATAAAATGACTCTGGCTGGAAAACAAAGTCAGATTGTGATGGCGACTATAATTCCAATTAATCCTAGGCCACATGACACTGATGGAACGATCCTTTGCTTAAAATAACGGTATACAAAATCAATAATCTGAAAACGGCTTTTCGCCTTGCGTCTGCCTGCCTGATTGCGATCTTATTGGTTGCTTGTGCCGCTCAAAATACCAATCTACAAAGGCCTGCGGCTTCACCTTCTCCGACTTTACCCCTCCCAATAGTAACGTCAGCGATCCCACCACCAACAACCGACACCTTGTCGGACCCAACAAATAAAACCAACAGTTCAGCCCTGCCAGAGCAAGGAGCATCACCTTCTGTATGTCTTGACTATTCAGAGGATTTGCCTAGAAA
>DATIUL010000210.1:0-4656 GCA_035466865.1 Anaerolineaceae bacterium
TGGATGGTTTGCTTCAACGTGGCGCAGTCGGTGCCAGCCACCTGGCAGTTGTACCAGAATATGACGTAGCCATGTTCAAGACTATGGACCAAATGTCCTTCGGGATATTTTGATAGACCTGATAGATCAGTCTCCTGATAGAATTTCGAACTATAACTTACGTCGTAATGCGTTCCGCCCGCGGGAGGGTTTGAGTTGTAAGGCCCTGGTTGGATTGTTTCAGGAACGTGGGCAGCAGAAGGTACTACAACGGGGTCGCCCATTAATTCAACAGCCTTGTTTGAGTTAATGACTGCAAAGGTGATAACTGCAATAACTACAATGCTCAAGATCGCGGCGCTAAATTTAATAATATTCTGTTTTCTACGTTTTTCTCTTTGGGACTCTCGGATCGTTTGTCTGACTGTATTCTTCATAACTCCCTCTCTTCATGAGTCATTTTATGTTAATTTATTTGCATTATTTATATAATAATATGGCGATACATTTTTCAACTGTCTAAGCTTTTCTTTTCGTCATAAAAGAGCTTAAGTTTAATGTTCAAACTTGATCCAATAAAAAGACCGGCAAAGCCGGTCTTTTCGAGAACTTCAAAATTAGGTTATGCGCCTCTACCACGCATGCGTGGGTCAAAGACATCACGCACGGCGTCACCTACCAGGTTCCAGCCCATCACAAAGAGAGTCAGAGTAAGGCCTGGGAAGACCACGATATACCAATACTTGTCGAGGCTGTTGATCCAACTGCGGGCAAAGGCCAGGATTTGACCCCAATCGGAGTATCCAAGTGGAGTACCGATACCGAGGAATGAAAGGGCCGCAAAACTGAGCACTACGCTGCCAATTCCCAGGGTTGCCAAAACAAGCGTTGGGAAAATGGCATTTGGAATGATGTGCTTGAAAAGAATTCGGCTGTTCTTGACACCAGATACCTTGGCTGCCATAACATAGTCTCGCTGCTTGATGGAAAGGATATCCGAACGAATAACACGAGCGTACCCCATCCAGCCAAACGCAATCATGGCTATCATGGCGGGAAGAAGACTCTTTCCAATTTTTGGTGTTAGCACGGCGGCCGCAATCATGGCCATCATGATATACGGCAAGGTCATGAATATATCCACAATGCGCATCAGTACATTATCGAGAGCACCGCCATAATAGGCTGCAATCGAACCCAGAATTACACCGATAATTACGGTAGCCATTTCAACTATAAAGCCCGTTCTGAAAGCCGTCCGTGTACCCCAGACAATGCCGTAGAAGATGTCGTATTGGCCTTGCGCAGTCCCCAGCAAGTGAACCCACTTATCATTTCCTGTAACGGCTTTGTACCAGAACGGAATCTCAGGAACATTTTTCTTCCAGGGACTTCCCGGATCTTTAGGTTGACTGGCAAAACCATCGCGCGGCATCATGTAGGGATCACTTCCTACAGGTGGAGCAATCACCGGCGCAAAAATAGCAACGAGAGCAAACAAAACAATCAGGGCAAAACCTATGCGGGATGCCCAGGTCTTGCTGAGGCCTTTCATGATGCGATAGTTTTCAGGACCCAGCCACCGTTCCATCCGGCTAATCTTGCGATCTGAATGGGCTTCTGTCAGGGTTAGATTATCACCACTGGGGTTAACATCCACACCTGTTGGTTTTGGCAATTCAGATTGAATACGCTCGACAACAGATTCAGTAACTTCGGGCTGGACGTAGTGCTGAATCGAATCCGCCAATGTTCCTTTGACCCCATTGGGATTTATGACTTCAGATTTTGAAACGTCAGAAAGCGCGTTTGGGTCCTCTTGCGGGTCAATTAGTTCTGGAATATTCAAGTCATTCATATTCAATTTCCTTAAGATAAGCGCACGCGAGGATCAATAAACGCGTAAAGTATGTCAACAACCAGGTTGCTGAGGATTAGGATGAACCCAGTAAAAATGGCCATCCCGACGCTGGTAACAACATCCAATTGACTGGCCGCGTCTGCGGTTGCCTTCCCAATGCCGGGATAATTGAAAACTGTTTCCGTAATGATGACACCACCCAATAAGCCAACAATACTCATACCCGCCATGGTCACAACCGGTAACATGGCATTTGGTTTGGCATGTTGATTAATCACCACGCCTTCTTTTAACCCTTTTGCTCGGGCTGTAACTACATAATCCTGTCGCAAGGTTTCGAGCATAGACGAACGCATCACACGCACAAATGTTGCCCAGGTTATGTAGGATAAGGTGATAATCGGCATAATCATATGCCTCATGGCATCCCAGAAGACATCCAATCGTCCGTTTAACAATGCGTCAATGCTTAGGAGATGCGTGTATTGTTTTAATTCTCCAGAATACAACAGTTTTGTAACCCAATCAGACATTTTGCCTGGCAGGAACCAATGTAATTTTGCGTAGAAGAAGATCAACATCAGCAAGCCAAAAACAAAAGTCGGGAATGAGGTTCCGACGATACTGAACATACGCGCGCCTTGATCGGGCCACTTATTCTGATAAACAGCCGCTTTTACTCCCATCCAGATGCCTACTGCCAGCATGGGATACATAGTCCACAATGCCAGGTCCAGAGTATTTGGGAAACGGGCCGCGATAATTTTGATGACGGGTTGAGAAGCAGTACGGGAATAACCAAAATCGCCAAAAAGGATACCACCGTGCCGGACACCTGTGGCAGAGTCCACAGTTCCTACCAGCCAGCGCCAGTATTGCACAGGCAGAGGTTTGTCGAGGGCATACTGCCGGATGACTGCTCTGATCTGATTATCGTTTCTGGGCACATCGCGAATGTAAAGCGCTGAACGTTCGATTGGCGTCAACAGACCGAGCATCCCAAAAATGATAATGGTGACCCCAATAAGCAGAAGCGGGATCTGTAACAAACGACGAATAATGTAATTGGTCATATTTTCCCTTTTTTACTTTTAGCCTTGCAGCAAAGGACAAAACCTTGTTCCCTTCAGCAAAGCCAAAAGGTGTCAGCGGGAGCCTTACGGCTCCCGCTGAGTAAAAGCGTAAATTACTTAATGTTGAAGTTGAAGAGGATTACATCCAACTGCAGGGCAGGGCGTCCGAAGTACAGGCGCAACGGCAGATCGTTGGGTGTATCGCAGAGGGTGAAGCGTTCTGCACCGAGTAGAGTTGTATCAACGCTGCAAACAGGTTTGGCTTCGCCGTAGGATTGGGTAGTGAGGTCGTAAGTGACCATTTCGGAAACCATCGGGTCAACCTGGGTGCGCATTTCCACGGGCACAGCGATAATATCTGCATCACCAGCTTCGAGCATGGACAAACGGGTACCAAATTCGGCCACGTTCTTCAGCAAGAAGTCCTTGATGGCGGGTTTTGCTCCCCAATATGCATCGTTGCGGGTAAGGGCAATTTCTTCGCCTTGCTTCCAGTGGTCCAGCTTATAGGGTCCGGTACCATTGGCAATCGGAGTGAAGGGAGATTCGGAATCGGGGACGGAGTAGGTATTTGCCCAAGTTTCGCATTTACCATCCCAGCCACCATTCGCGGCAACCCATTCCTGGCTCATGATGGAACCCCAACCATTAGCAATGGTCGGAAGGAAAGGAGCCCAGGGTTGGGCAAGGGTCATTGTGACTGTGCGAGCTGCATCATCAACAGTGATTGCTTTGTCGAGGAAATCGCAAGGAACTCTCAGCTTGTCGGGTTCGACTTTGAGCAGTTCTTCACGGTTGTCGGCGAGGCCATATTCGGGGTCGATCAATGCGGTTGCATCCGCAACGCCAACACCAAAGAAGGGTTCAGTCACCAGCCATGCAGGTGTAGAACCGCCACCATTGAGCATGAGGCGCATAAAGGAGTACTTGACATCGGATGGTTTGAGGTCCTGTCCTTCGTGGAATTTCACACCCTCGCGGATGGTGAAGGTCCAGGTCAGGCCGTCTTCGGACATTTCGTACTTTTCAGCAAGCATGGGTACAAACTTGTCGACTGCGGAACCATCATAGAAGACCAAGGTCTCATAGATATTTTGGATGGGTTCACCAGAAGCGGTATCGTAGGAAGCCATAGGATCCAAGGTCAGCGCATCGCCAATATTGGCAACGGTCAACGTATCAGGATTCTTAGCGCCTTCTGCCTTGGTAATTGGGGCAGCGACTACACCAGAATAGATCGGGTTCGTAACACGATTTTCGACCCATTTCTGTTCGTAGTTGTGGGTGGTAACCAAGGATACAGGAATACCAACAGCCTGGTCGTAATAAAGTTGCTGGGCGTCCTTATATACGAGGCCGCGAGCTTCGATATCGGTTTCAGCAACGCCTTTGTCCAGTAGAACCTGGAATTGGTCTTTGAGGTCCTGTGGGAGGGATTGGCGTCCGCCGTAGGTGCCTGTTGTGTAGGGCTGGAACCAGTTATGTGGGTCATGGATATCTTCAAGCCAGCCACCGGTCAGGATCGGGATGCGATAAGCGCGCTGATTGGCGAGGTAGGAAGGCCATGGGAGTTCTTGAATTTCGATCTGGAATTTGGGGTTAATGGCAGCCAGGTTTTCTTTCAAGATTTCTGCATAGACTTTACGGGTGGTATTGCCCGTGTTGAAGAGCATGGTCATGCGGAAGCCTTTTTCCCAGACATCCTCAGGATCTTCTCCGGCGGCTACGCCGTTTTTATTGACA
>DATIUL010000211.1:0-22861 GCA_035466865.1 Anaerolineaceae bacterium
GGGCAGTATAGTCATTTTCGAAAACTATATCGCCAGCACTATAAAAACTCCCTCGCAGGTTCAACACTGATTTGGGTGGTAACTGACCAGACTGGGAAAGTTATTGGCCAGGTTTTCATTATGCTTTATGCCAAGGACAAAGAAATTGCGGATGGCAAACGACGGGCGTACCTTTTTTCCTTCCGCATCCGCGATGAATGGCGTGGCCTGGGAATCGGTAGTTTTGTGATGCAGTATGCGGAAGATTATCTTCGTGAGAAAGGCTTCTCCTGGCTACGGTTGAATGTTGCCAAAGATAATTTGAAAGCCATAGGAATCTATCTTCATCGTGGTTATCGCATCATGGGTCCAGATTCCGGTACCTGGCGCTACGAGGACCAAAACAACCAATGGAAGACGGTCTGCGAACCTGCCTGGCGTATGATCAAGCAGCTAAAGGAAGACTCAGAGAGCGTCTAATTACTTCTGAAGGGAACTCGCTGCTTGGGAAAGGGCATTCTTGAGTTCGGCAAGGTCAGCTTCGGCCATGTTGGCAGGAACAGTCAGCACGTTTTGGTGCTTAAGTGAAGAAATTTCCAAACCTTGCCTGGTTAATTCTAAATTAGCAATTTCTTCCGCCTTCAGAACCAGTTCCGGCATGCCGGGGGTGTTTTGTTTAATTGTTTCGCCATCCCATTCCAAAGTGAACTCATCAAATGTCCGCTGGGCTTTCTGCACCGCATTGGACATGTAATAAATCAGCAAGCCTGCGATGATCGGTAACCACCACAGGGCTGAAAGTGGCAATTTTCGTAGGGTGATAAAGGCAAATGCTCCGATAATCAGCAGGATTATTGTTGCCCAATACATCCTGAGGATAGTGAGGCGTTCGTGGGGAAACTTCTTCTGGTCTAATCGGTAAATTATCGGTTTTTTCATGTTTTCAGGTTCAATTCGCGGGGGTCAGGCTGCCGCCGCCTGAAAGGCTGTAAGTATTTCCGCCCAGTGAAGGGCTTTGGATGGGGTCATAATAAAGCGTAAAGCCATTACCGATAATTCCTTGTACCGTGTTGCCGGATGTCGCAATTCCGATGAGCCGGTTGATGTACGAAGTACCGGTCATCGTCCAGGAGCTGGTGGCATCCATGGTTAAGGATACAAAGCGGGCGCTGCCTGCTTGGTTGATTGCCCCAGTCATGGCACTGTTAGCAGATAGGTTAAGCGAAATCGAACTGAGGCGGTCTGCAAAAATGTTACCTGTTAAGTTCACAGTTACCAATGTGAGAGACACAACGCCACCATTTGCCTCTGCCAGTCCCCATTCCGAATCTCCGATTGCTGAAAGGAATATGCCCGAAGCGATATCGGTTTTGACATCCTTAAGCGTCACTTGCGCCTGGGTATTGGTGATTAAAAAAAGTGGGGCCTGGTTATTGAGCGTGCCAAGGTTTCCGCCTTCCGCAGAAAAGTTACTATTGCCAGCCTGGGTCTGATTTTGACCCGAGCGATAAAGCAATATGCCGTATTCAGGAGCAAAAGCTGTGGCATTGACGTTTCTAAAAGCGATAGTGCTGGTGCCGTCCACCTCCGCAATACCTGCTCCACTAACCGCGCAAGTATTGGCATCCGCAAAAACCGTACCCCACGATAGATAACAGGGAGAATTTGCACCTGAAGTTGTAATTTTTCCACCGCGGATGTTAAGGGATCCACTGCCCAGCCCAACCACAGTGCCAGGAGAATTTTCCCCTTTGGTAGAGAGTTGGAGTTCTGAGATTTCGGCAGTTGCCCCCGCCGCTACAACTACCCCGGGGCTTGAGGCCGAGGTCGTATCGAGGGTTCCGCCGGCAATGGTAAGCTGAGCTCCCTGTCCAAGGGCAAAAGCACCAATGGCTGAGGGCGCGTCTGTCGTTAATTTGGGATTTTCCAGGCGCAAGCGACTGCCAGCCCTGACCAGGCTGGCTGAATTCAGGCCGTACCGCAGGGAATTATCCGCGGAAGAACTCGGGCCGGATTTCTGGATGCGTGGGTTAACCAAACCGAGTGATGCACCGTTGTTGACATAGACACAGGTTTCATCGATGCCAGCGGCTATAAAATTCTGATTTTCAATGATTGAACTGCCCGTATTCAGGAAAAAGACCGGTTGTAAGGAAGCCAATCCTTCGTCTTCATTAATCGAGCTTGTACCCGGGGTCGAGCTGGGAATGGAACGGGTGGCTGAAGGGGAAGGGCTCAGGGTTGGTTGTGGTGCTGGCTCTGTTTCTTCATTTGGTTCAGATGTAATTATGGGAGCCTCAAGGCTGGAAGCAGGAGTTCCCATTTGAAGTGTAGCCATTGGAGGAACGGTTTTAACCAGGGTAGCAATACTTGTTGGAATGGCTACACTGGAAATATTGACCGTGCATGCCATGCTCAGGCTACATAAGAATAGGAAAATCAATAATAATATTGGCTTGTGTCTGGCCTTCATGGCAGGTTATCCTTGCCATTAAGTATACCTTTGGAAAGCAGGCCGTTGAGCTCTGGAATGAGGAAATTGCGGGCCACGGCCGGTCATTTCGAACCGAATATTAATAATCATTTCTAATAAATTCGATTACAATTAAGCAACACAACTAAAACAGTGTGTTTTTTTATGTGCGTATTAAACGGGTCACACCCGATACAACAAGGAGTAACAATGAACAGAGAAATGGTCATGACTGATGCCAACGAGGCGACCGCATACGTCGCTTATCGGCTTAGCGAAGTGATCGCGATTTATCCCATTACACCATCCTCCACAATGGGCGAATTTGCCGACCAATGGATGGCGGAAAATATCCCAAATGTTTGGGGCACAATTCCTTCCGTCAATGAAATGCAATCCGAAGGCGGAGCTGCCGGTGCAGTGCACGGAGCCATGCAAGCCGGTGCGATGACATCCACCTTTACGGCTTCTCAAGGCTTGCTCTTGATGATCCCGAATATGTATAAGATTGCCGGTGAGTTGACCCCAACTGTCTTCCATGTTTCTGCTCGTTCACTGGCCGCTTCAGCCCTTTCAATTTTTGGCGACCATCAGGACGTGATGGCAACTCGCCAGACTGGTTGGGCGCTCATCTCCAGCAATTCTGTTCAGGAAGCCCAGGATCTGGCTGCCATTGCCACTGCTTCAACATTGCGCGCGCGTGTACCCTTCCTGCACTTCTTTGATGGCTTCCGAACCTCTCATGAAGTCAATAAGATGGAACGCCTCACGGATGAAGACCTTCTGCAATATGTCAATCAGGAAATGATCTTCGAGCACCGCAAACGTGCTCTCACCCCCGACCGCCCTGTTTTGCGCGGCACAGCCCAGAACCCGGACGTTTACTTCCAGGCTCGCGAAAAAGGCAATCGTTACTACAACGAAGTTGAGCGCATTGTCAGCGAAGAAATGGACCGCTTTGCGGACCTAACCGGCCGCCAGTACCACACGGTTGAGTACTACGGTTGTAAAGATGCTGAAAAAGTCATCGTCATCATGGGCTCCGGCGTTGAGACGGCTTCTGAAACTGCCGCCTACCTGAATGCCAAGGGTGAAAAACTGGGCGTCGTTGATGTACGCCTCTTCCGCCCCTTCCCCGTGGAGAGTTTTGTCAAAGCCCTGCCCAAGACCGTCAAGAAGATTGCTGTCCTCGACCGCACCAAAGAAAACGGTGCCATTGGCGAGCCACTTTATCAAGACGTGGTCAATGCCTTGCATGTTGGTGAAGACCTGGGCATTAGCCCTTTCAAGAAGTTACCCCTGGTCATTGGCGGTCGTTATGGTTTGTCCTCCAAGGACTTCAACCCCGCCATGGTCAAAGGCGTCTTCGATGAGTTGGACGCGGAAAAACCCCGCCGCCAGTTCACTGTTGGCATTAACGACGACGTCACCAATTTGAGCATCAGCTACGATGCTAATTTCGAAATTCTACCCAAAAACGTGGTTCAGGCTTTGTTCTACGGCCTTGGTTCTGACGGTACGGTTGGCGCAAATAAAAACTCCATCAAGATTATCGGCATCGAAACCCCCAACTATGCCCAGGGTTATTTTGAGTACGACTCCAAGAAGTCGGGCGGTATCACTGTTTCCCATTTGCGCTTCGGCCCTGAACCCATCAAAGCCCCTTACTTCATTGCTCCTGGCCAGGCTGACTTCATCGGTTGCCACCAGGTCTCCTTTGTTGACCGCTATGACATGCTCAAATATGCCCGTCCCGGTTCAGTCTTCTTGTTGAACAGTATCTATGGGCCAGACAAGGTTTGGGACACGCTGCCCAAGGAAATGCAGAAGTCGTTGATAGACAAGAAAATCCGCTTCTACGTGATCGATGCCTACGATGTGGCCGAAAAAGCTGGCATGGGTAACCGCATTAACACCATTATGCAGACCTGCTTCTTTGCCATCTCTGGTGTTCTTCCAAAAGATGAGGCTATCGATGCCATCAAGCACTCGATTTACAAAACCTATCACAAAAAGGGCGATGCAGTTGTCCAGAAAAACTACGAAGCGGTGGATGCCTCAGTTGCAAACATGCACGAAGTCAAGCTGCCAACCAAGGTAACTGCCACAGTTGGCCGCAAGCCCGGTGTACCTGCGGAAGCTCCCGAATATGTTCGCCAGACTCTGGGTGCCATTATTGACCTCGAAGGCAATGATGTTCCGGTCAGCCAAATGCCTGACGACGGCACCTTCCCAACCGCCACAACGAAATGGGAAAAACGCAACATTGCTTTGGAAATCCCAGTTTGGAATCCGCAGCTTTGTATTCAATGCGCCAAATGCTCCTTTGTTTGCCCGCATGCTGCCATCCGCACCAAGGTTTACCCCAATGAACTGCTCGAAAAAGCTCCCAAGACCTTCAAGCATGTATTCTCCAAAACAGGGAACTGGAAGGAAGGTTACTCTTGGACTGTTCAGGTAGCTCCTGAAGATTGCACCGGCTGCGGCCTGTGCGTTGAAAACTGCCCCGGCAAGGACAAGACCGATCCCAATATCCATGCCATTATGCTCAACCCACAACCTCCCCTGCGCGAACAGGAAGCCGAGAACTTCAGATTCTTCCTGGATATCCCCCATTTTGACCGCGCGGATGTTCCATTAACCACTGTCAAAAACTCCCAGATGTTCGAACCCCTGTTTGAGTTCTCAGGTGCCTGCGCCGGCTGTGGTGAGACACCCTATATCCGCTTGGTTTCCCAACTCTTTGGGGACCGTATGATTGTTGCCAACGCAACAGGCTGCACCTCCATTTATGGCGGAAACCTGCCAACAACCCCTTGGGCTGTCAATGGAGAAGGCCGCGGCCCTGCCTGGTCGAACTCCCTCTTTGAGGACAACGCCGAATTTGGCCTGGGTATGCGCTTCACTCTTGATAAATTTAATGGTTTTGCCAAGGAATTGCTCGAGAAGAAGGCTGATTCTATTGGTAAAGAACTGGCCGATGAAATTTTGAATGCCAGTCAAAAGACCGAAGGCGAAATCCGCGATCAGCGCGCACGTGTTGTGAAACTGAAGAAGAAACTGGAAGGCGTTGAAGACGCTGACCTGCTGCAACTGCAAAGCCTGGCCGATTATCTTGTCCGCAAGACGGTCTGGATCATGGGCGGCGACGGTTGGGCGTACGATATCGGCTTCGGCGGTTTGGATCACGTATTGGCATCTGGCAAGGACATCAATGTGCTCGTGCTCGATACCGAAGTCTATTCCAACACCGGTGGTCAAAGCTCCAAGTCGACCCCGCGCGGTGCTGTAGCTAAATTTGCTTCCAACGGTAAAGACAGACCTAAGAAAGATTTGGGCCGCATCGCCATGACCTACGGCAATATCTATGTCGCCCGTGTAGCCATGGGCCACAACGACGGTCAGGTGCTCAAAGCCCTGGTCGAGGCGGATTCCTACGAAGGCCCAAGCCTTGTTATTGCCTATGCACACTGTATTTCACATGGCATTGACATGAAAAAAGGCCTCATCCAGCAGAAGGCCGCTGTTAACTCTGGTGCCTGGGTGACCTACCGTTATGACCCACGCCTGGAAGAACTTGGTAAAAACCCGCTACAGTTGGACTCCAAAGCCCCAACGATAAAAGTTTCGGATTATGCCTACAGTGAAAATCGCTATCGCATGTTGCTGCAATCTGATGAGCAACGTGCTGAAGAGCTGATGAAAGCTGCCCAATTGGATGCTGACCGACGCTGGAAAGTGTATGAACAGTTGGCTGCCATGGATTATAGCAATCCCGAGGAACCAGTATCAGGCGAAGAGCCCAAGGCTAGTTAAGCTGGTTTGAACTAAGGTACAATAAACGCTGACGCGGCAATCCCGTCAGCGTTTTTTTGTTGTTTTTGCTCGGATTGCTTGTTTTTTTTTATTTTGATCTTTCGTAAGATTAACATAATCAGGAAACCATGACCGTTGTAGATGACATTAAAGCACAACTCGATATTGTGGACTTTGTCTCCCAGGGCGGGGTAAAACTCCGCCGAACGGGTAAGAACTACATTGGTTTCTGTCCCTTTCATAGCAATACCCGCACTCCTGCTTTTGTGGTCTTTCCGGATACCCAGTCCTGGCGCTGCTTTGGGCAGTGTAATGAAGGTGGAGACCTGTTCGGTTTTGTGATGAAAAAAGAAGGCTGGGATTTCTCTGAAACCCTGAAGTATCTTGCCGATAAAGCTGGTATTGTCCTCAAACCGATGACTCCCGAAGTGGAAGCCCACCAGGAAGTAAACGTCCAGATCAGCCAAATGCTGGAAGACTGTGTGGCTTATTACCGGCAGCAAATGCTGGAAACCACCCCCGGAAAAGCCGCCCAGGCATACCTGAGAAAACGTGGATTAACGGATGAAACCATCAAAATCTGGGGTCTCGGTTACGCCCCAGGCGGCTGGAATGACCTGGCTGACCATTTAAAGCGTAAAGGTTATAAAGAAGCCTTAATTTTAGCGGGCGGCATGCTTACCGAAGGCGACGAAGGGCGCACTTACGACAAGTTCCGCAACCGCCTCATGTTCCCCATCCGCGACACCTACGGCAAGATGGTGGGCTTCGGGGGCCGCGTTCTGGATCCAAATGATGTGCCCAAGTATATGAACTCACCACGCACGGACCTCTTTGATAAAGGCCGTTTGCTTTACGGTCTGGATATGGCCCGCCAATCCATCCGGCGCAATGACCAGGCAGTCATCGTGGAAGGTTACATGGATGTGATTGGACTGCACCAGGCTGGGTTTGATAACGCGGTTTCAGGCATGGGTACTGCTCTCACTGAGGACCAATTCAAACTGATTAAGAAATTTACCCGCAACATCGTTCTGGCCCTGGACCCGGATGCTGCTGGCGAGAAAGCCACTTTGAAAGGCCTAGAAACAGCCCGCCAGAGTATGGGCCAGGTGAGCGAGATGGCCTTCGATTCGCTTGCCCACCTCCATACTGAGAGCCGCTTGAGTGCTGATATTCGGGTGACCTCCCTTCCTGACGGCAAAGATCCCGACGAAATCGCTCTGGTTGATCCTGAAGCCTGGAAGCAAATCATGCTCAGTGCCTTGCCAGTTGTGGAACATGTGATGAACACCTTGATGGTGGGAAAAGACCTGAATGATGCCAAGGTTAAACGAGATATTGCCGAACAGGTGATGAAGTTAATTGCCGATGTGCCCAGCCCAGTTGAGCGCGAGACTTACCGGCAATCCCTGGCGCGGAAATTACGAATCGATGAACGCTCATTAACCCTGAAGTCAAGCTCCCAACCCACCACCCGGCGGAGAATGCAGGCCAGCGGCGATCTTTTACCTTCATCCAAGTTGCAGAAAGCCAGCCGAACAGAAGGCAACCGGGCATTGGAGCTCCACACCGTCCTTTATTTGATAGAGAACCCTGAACACAAGTACAAATTAGACCATGCCTTGGCAAAACATGAGCTTGGGATTCTTAGCACCGCAGATTTCAACGAGGCCGACTGCCGGGAGGCATTCAGGATTGTGAGTGCCAGCCTTACGCAGGATGAGGTTTCCGCAAAGGATTACCTGGCCGCGAACCTGCCCGATATCCTTGAACCCGTACCTGTTCTGGACCTCCCAGAGGTCAGCATTCAACCCAGCGAGGAAAAAGAACTGCAGGACCAGATTCGCAATATCTTGCGCCTTCGGAAAGCCATGGTAGAAAGCCGTACCCTCAGCCTGCTCTATCTCCAGCAAGCCCAGGAAGATAAGCCCTACACCGACGAGGAGCTGCAAATTTTGCTCTTTGAACAGTTGGACCAGCGCCGAAAGATAGATAAGGCCTTTGGTGATTACGAGCCAATGCGGAAGGTCTCTGCTTACCGCATGCCAGAAATCAAACCCAAATCGAGGAAATCTTAATGGATGACTCCTTTGATCTGCAAGATGACCCATTGAACTCTGATCCGGATGATGAAGAGCTGATGGATGATCTGCTCATCATTGACTCGGATGAGGCCGACCAACCAGCGGAATCTACTTACACAAGTGAACCTATCGATCGTTCCGCGCTTTCCGACCTGCCGGAAGAAACCATCCAACTCTACTTGCGGGATATTAAACAGGATGCCCTGCTGGATGAATCGCAGGAATTTCACTTGGGCTTGGCCGTTCAGGCGGTGGCATTCCTTTCTGCCTTCAAGACAGATAAAGAACTCTTGGACTATAGCACCTTGTATCAGGATATGCAGAGTTCCTGGCAACAAGTATTGAACGACTGCAAGCACCTCAAGATAGAACCCCCTGAACTTGATAAAGTGGTGGCTGAGGCCTCCAAACTGCATTCGGATGTTTTAGCAAAAGAGCCCTCCTATATCCGGAAATTCCTCGAGAATCCCAGCTGGGGGCAGGACAAACATTGGGATGAATTAGCCCGTAACCTTTTCCGTTTTGCTATGGATGCTTACCTTCTGCCTGTAACTACATCCCATAAGATTTCAACGCATTGCGGGCAGGACGCGCGCCTGGATTCAGAAAATAAAGACAGTCCCTGGCTACCAAACGCTGCTGAATTGCATCAAGCCCTCGAAGAAATCAATGCAAACGCTAAAACTGCCACCCATGCCCTGGTTGAGAATAACTTGCGGCTGGTCATCAGTGTTGCCAAAAAGTACAACTATCGCGGCACGAGTATGATGGATCTCATTCAGGAAGGCAATATGGGGCTGCTGAAGGCCATTCAGAAATTTGACCCTGCCAGAGGTTTCCGATTCTCAACCTATGCCACCTGGTGGATTCGGCAGAGCATCAGCCGTTATCTGAATGAGAACGCGCGCACAATACGCATCCCGGTACATATGGTGGAGATGATCTCCAAACTCATCAAGGTACAGCATAACCTTGTGCAGACCCTGGGGCGTGACCCTACTTTTGCGGAAATGGCTGTGCAATCCGGTTTCTTGGCGGATGAAGATGTGAAGGCCATATCAGAGCTAGGCTCCAGCAAGCAATTGGCTGACCCAGCTTTGTTGCATCGCTGGGAAGGTGCCACTCAGAAGGTGGAGCAAATCCTCAAGAGCGCCGAAGAACCAGTATCGCTCGAATCACCGGTTGGCGATGAAGATAACAGCACTCTCGGAGATTACATCGAGGATGTGGACGCTGAAGAGCCGATGGCAGACGCGATGCGCAACAGCCTTAAAGCAATGGTGCAGAAATCCCTGGGTAACCTTTCAGACAAGGAACGCGAAGTACTCGAGATGCGCTTTGGCTTGATAGACGGTGTAAACCGTTCCCTTGAGGAGATCTCATCCAAGTTCGGCCTCACGCGTGAACGCATCCGCCAAATAGAGGCAAGCGGGCTGCGCAAACTGCGTGATCCTCACCATACCAATCCGCTGCGCGATTTTTACCAGAATTAGGCTCCAAAAAACACTAAAAGTTCTTCTTGCTGCGTTCACTTTCTATCCAATCAATCGGCACAGGAACCTTGAACAGCAATTTGTTTTAGCTAAAGAGTCTGCCTACAATAAAAAGATAGAGGTGACTCTCATGAAGATAAAACTGATTGGTTTACTGGTTATAGGCGGATTGGCCCTTTCTGCCTGCAAAGTCTCAAGCCCAACCACTCCATCCATCTCAGCATCCGCAACTTTAGCATCCCCATCGGTTAGCATCACAACGCCGACGCAACCGATATCCCCTTCAGCCACTCAGGCAGAGACTTCTGCACCGCAAACATTACCTGCAACAGCAACCGCACCTTCAACGCTTGCACTTATCACGCAAGTAGCTAAAGAGCTGGATACACCCTGGGAAATCGCTTTTTTACCTGAAGGCGGAATTCTGGCAACAGAACGGTCGGGGATTCTCGCTTTGATCGACAAAAATGGAAAACAAATCACCATCGAAGGTGTGCGAGAGACCGGTGAAGGTGGTTTATTGGGGCTTGCCCTTCATCCAGATTTTGTGAATAACCGTTGGCTCTATATTTACCTGACGAGCAACGATACTGGAATACTCACAAATCGGGTGGAACGTTACACATATAATGCTGATCATACTGTCAGCGAACGGGTGGTCATCCTGGATGGCATAAAAGCATCGGCGAACCATGATGGAGGACGAATTCGCTTTGGACCGGATGGATTCCTCTACATAACTACGGGCGATGCCGGCAGCCCGCAGCGCGCGCAGGACCCGCAAACACTGGAAGGCAAGATCCTGCGCCTGACGGATGAAGGCAAAGTGCCGGATGGAAACCCTTGGGGTAATCCTGTTTATTCAATCGGCCACCGCAACCCGCAAGGCTTAGCATGGGATAGCCAGGGTCGCCTGTGGGCTACCGAGCACGGACCCTCAGGTGGTGACACCGGTAACGACGAACTTAACCTTATTGAAGCCGGCAAGAATTATGGCTGGCCTGTTATCCGCGGAATGGAAACCCGAGTTGGCATGGAAACCCCCAAGCTCGAGTCTGGTCGTGGCAACACCTGGGCTCCAGGGGGGCTGGAAATTGTGAATGATGTGGCCTACTTCCCCGGGTTGAGGGGCAGTGCCTTGTATGCGGCAGCTCTGGATGACATCAGCCCGGAAGCTTTGCTTACTTACTTCAAAGGGGAATTTGGGCGTCTGCGGGTAACCCGCCTGGGCCCGGATGGTTTGCTTTACGTGGGTACCAGCAACAAGGACGGCCGTGGCTCACCAGGCCTTGAAGACGATCAATTGCTAAAGATTGACCTTTCGCAACTCAAATAGCAGAGTCTATACATAAAACCTATTGAGATATGAAAAACGGCCTCTCGCGAGGCCGTTTATTGTTAGGTAAGCAAGAAAATTTATTCTTCTTCTTTAACTTCTTTGGCTTTAGCATCCATAATTTCTCTGGCCATGTTGCCAGGAACCAGATCCATATGGTCGTATTCCATTGAGAAGAAACCGCGGCCTCCGGTCATGGAACGTAAGTTGGTGGTGTAGCGGAGCATTTCAACCAACGGCACATGGACTGTAATGGTTGACTTGCCTTTATCTGTATCCATACCTTGGATTCTGGCACGGCGGGTGTTCATGTCACCCATGATATCGCCCATGTGGGCTTCCGGAACAACCACAACCACTTTCATGATGGGTTCATAAAGTACAGGGCCAGCATCCTTGAAAGCAATTTTAAACGCACCACGGCCAGCAACTTCGAAAGCGATTGGTTTGGAGTCCACGGGGTGTTCTTTACCATCGATGACGGAGACGCCCACATTATGGACTGGATACCCTGCCACAACGCCTTCTTTCAAAACATTACGAATGCCCTTTTCGATTGGGCCCATGTAATTGCTGGAAATGGCGCCGCCAAAGACATCATTACTAAATTTGAAATCTTCACCTTCGATTGGGTATACCTTCAGTGTGACCTCACCAAATTGACCAGAACCGCCAGTTTGTTTCTTGTGGCGATACATGGCTGTAGCTTCCTTGGTGATGTGTTCTTCATATGGCACTTTCGGTTCCAGTGTGTTAAGTGCCATGGCAAACTTCTGTTCTGCACGGCGCAAAGCAACATCGATATGTTGGTCTCCCATACCAAAGAGCAGAGTCTGATGAATGGCATGTTCCTGTGACCAGGAAAGTGTATTGTCCTCTTCCATCATCCGAGACAAGGTTTGGCTCATCTTGGCGGCATCGGATTGGGTCTTCGGCGAAATAGCCACCCGGTAAAGTGGGGCTGGGAAGCTGGGCATATCCATAGTAATGCCAGCTTCCTTGGTGGTCAGTGTATCTCCCGTGAGAGTAACCGCCAGTTTGGAAACCAAACCGATATCCCCAGCGTGAATGGCTGGGACGGCCTGGGTTTCTTTACCGAACGGGATTTGAGTGGAAGCAAGGCGTTCTTCTTCACCACGCTTGGCGTTGTAGGCCCGGCTGTCAGTAGTCACTACACCGGAATAAACCTTAAAGAGAGTCTGGCGACCAACAAATGGGTCAGCCGTGGTTTTCCAAACGTACGCAGCTAGAGGGCCAGAATCTTCCGGTTTAAGCTGAATGTCACCTTTAGGGGAATGCGCGGTCACAGCCGGACGTTCGGTCGGGTTGGGTACCAGCTTGGAAAGCGTGTCAAGCAGTGGTCCAATGCCAACCTGGTGGCCATATGAGCCGCAAAGCACCGGAATAATATTGCTTGTAAGGATGCTCTTCTTAAGGCCCTGAATGATTTCTTCGGGGCTCAAGTCGCCCTGGTCAAAGTATTTTTCGAGCAAAGCATCTTCGCCTTCGGCTGCCGCTTCAACCAGTTTGGTGCGGGCTTCTTCTGCAGCGGCTTTGAATTCTGCTGGAATTTCGACAGCAGTCTTTCCGTCGCCCTTATAGGCTTTCATGCTAATCAGGTCGATCACACCCTGGAAATCAGCTTTTTCGCCCCAGGGAAGTTGCATGACGATCAAGCGATCTTCAATCTCAGACTGGATGGAGGTTAAAGCTTTCTGGAAGTTAGCGTTTTCACGATCCATCTTATTGATGACCATGATTTTAGGCAGTTTGAATTGATTGGCATAATTCAGAGCCACATCAGTGCCCACTTCCATTCCAGCAACGGAATCAACAAGGATCAAAGCACAATCCGCAACACTCATCGCAGAAATCACTTCACCGACAAAATCGGTATACCCGGGGGTATCAAGGAAGTTAAGCTTGAGGTCGTTATAGACCACAGGGATCACCGTCGTAAAAATGGAAATCCCACGCCGTTGTTCTTCTTCATCGAAGTCAGAAACAGTCGTCCGGTCTTCTATCTTCCCAAGGCGGGTGGTTGCACCTGTAAAATGGAGCAAAGCCTCGGTGAGCATGGTTTTGCCGGAGCTGCTATGGGAGGAGAGCACAATATTGCGGATTTTAGCGGTAGCAAATTCTTTCATCAAATAACCTTCCTTTTATGATGTAGTCTTTAACTTTTCATTAACCTTGTAGGGTAGAGCGATTAACGCCGAACTTTGATTATACCAAAATGAATGGTATTTTGACTACCAAACGGATTGTTTATGCTTCAATTAAATTTGATCAAAACGCCAGCAATTTCCAATATAAATTGCGTACTTACATCACATTGAAAAGACGCACATCAATCTTGGGCAGCAAACTTTGAATTTCAGTTAGTTTTGTATTTGCAAGCCCCCCGTTGCGTATAGCGGCATTCGCAAAGGCCGATGCCCAGCGAGCAGTTTCCTGAATGGTCAGACCGTTGTTAAAGCCATGAACGACACCTGCCAGGACCGCTCCCCCGACACTGTGAGCAGTATTGGGTGTGTCACCTGGGAGGGTCGCCACAACGATTTCCATTTGGGAGGCCAAAAGCACCCCCGATTTTTCTAGATGAAGCGCAACATACTGGATGCCGCTCCGTAAAAAAGCAAGCGCGGAACGTTTGGCATCTTCGTAATTCTTGATTGGGCTGCCAAGATACTTTTCAGCATCTGCCAACTCCGGCTGGACAAAAAAAGGGGTCTCCAATTTACCAGCATCAAAGGCAGGGCCGGTGGTTTCGAGGAACACCCGGCAGGATTTATCATGCAAAATTGATATCAAATCACGATAGTAATCCGGTGCGACTGCCTGTGGAAGACTGCCAGAGACAACCCAAATATCATCTGGCTTGGCCCTGTTTTGTACTTTTTCCAACATTTCCTGAATGGCACTCTGGGAAATGTGAGGACCCAGTTCAGTCAGATGGATATACCATTCCGAGTCTTCTTCGTTGATAAAGGTGTTGGTACGTGTTTCCTCTTCCACCCACACGAAATCGCTGGCAATCCCTCGATTGTTAAGCCCTTTTTCAAACAGATGCCCAGCTTCGCCACCTGCCCATGCAACCGCCAGGGACTCGTCCCCCAAGGTTTTTAGGCCCACTGAAACGTTGATACCTTTGCCTCCCAGCTCAATTTGAGCGTTATTACAGCGCAGGTTTTCATTGAACCGAATTTTGGGAACAATCACAAAACGATCAATGCTTGGGTTGGCAGTGTGAGTGAAAATCATCGCTTAATTTTATCAGTGAAGCGTGCTTATTAGGCAAAATGGCAGCCCTAAGGCTGCCATTTTGATATCAAATTATGCTGGTGATTGAGCTAAAACAGAAGACCCATTTGGAATAGCCCCAGAAGTGGTGAACTGACTGTTGTAAAGATCAGCGTAAACGCCTCTCTTGGCCAACAAGTCAGCATGCGTACCTCTCTCAACTACATCTCCTTCGTCAAGGACAAGGATGAGGTCAGCACTTTTAATTGTTGAAAGCCTATGCGCAATAATAAAGCTTGTACGACCACGCATGAGTTTGTCCATGGCTTTTTGAATCAGCACTTCCGTCCGTGTATCGACCGAACTGGTGGCCTCATCCAGGATCAGGATGGCTGGATCTGCGATGACAGCACGGGCAATTGTGAGCAACTGTTTCTGGCCAGCGGAAACGTTGCTGGCTTCTTCATTCAGAACCATTTCATATCCACCCGGCAAGGTACGCGTAAAGTGGTCAGCATAGGCCATATCGGCCGCGGCTTCAACCTCAGCGTCGGTCGCTTCCTGGCGGCCGTAACGGATATTTTCGCGAATCGTGCCGTTAAATAACCAGGTGTCCTGCAGTACCATACCAAACTTGGTGCGCAATTCTGCCCGGGTCATTTGGGTTATATCTGTGCCATCAATCAATATTCTTCCACCATTGAGTTCATAAAAGCGCATCAAGAGTTTGACAATGGTAGTTTTTCCTGCCCCGGTTTGCCCGACAATGGCAATTTTTTGGCCAGGTTCTACATGTAGCGAGAAGTCTTTGATAATCACCTTTTCGGGATCGTAGCCAAAATGCACGTTCTCAAAATCAACCTGCCCTGAGACTGGCTGCCCGCTCTTGACATCAGCTACATCTTCCGTTTCTTCCACTTCTCCGAGGAATTCAAAAACGCGTTCCGCGGCGGCTGCTGTTTGTTGCAGAACATTGGAAATGTTGGCAATTTGCATCAGTGGCTCCTGGAAGGAGCGCATGTACTGGATGAAGGCCTGGATATTTCCAATATCAAGGGTTTTGCGAATGACCAGGTAACCGCCGAGGATACTGACCGCCACATAACCAAGATTACTGATAAAGCGCATTACCGGCATAATCAACGTTGAGAGAAATTGTGATTTCCAAGAGCTGGAAAATAAAGTGCCATTGAAGCCTTCGAACGTTTCCATACTGGATTTTTCAAAATTAAAGGCTTTGACAATTGGATGAGCACCATACATTTCCTCAACATGGCCGTTGATGTGGCCCAGGTATTCCTGCTGCTGACGGAAATATTTCTGCGAAAGCTTGACGACAAATCGGATCAAAATAAGTGAAAGTGGTACAAGCGTGAGCGCGATGAGCGTCATGGTTAGACTAATGGTGAGCATCATAATCAGGATTCCAATGACGCTGGTGACAGAAGTTACGATCTGAGAGAGGCTTTGGTTTAGTGTGGTGCTGATTGTATCTACGTCATTGGTCACCCGGGAAAGCACTTCACCCTGACTCATCTTGTCAAAGTATTTTAGAGGAAGTCGGTTTATCTTGGCGGCGATATCCCTGCGGAAGCGGTAAGTAATATCCGCCGTCAGGTTTACCATAATCCAACCTTGAACAATACCCAACATACTGCTTAGGCCATAGAGCACAATTGCCCGGGTAAGGATCTGCCCGATTACAGCAAAATCTACGCCTTTTGAGTCGCCAGTAATCAAACGCTGGACGCCTGCAAAAAGCTCGGTTGTCGCGGAGCCAAGAATCTTTGGCCCGAAGATTGAAAAAACCGTAGATACCGAGGCGATCAGCAAAGTAACAATCATCAGCCACTTGTACTTACCAAGGTAAGCAAGCAACTTTTTCATCGTTGCTTTAAAGTTACGTGCTTTTTCGCCCGGCATAAGAGACATGGGGCCGTGTTGTGCCCTTTCCTGCCTGCGAGCAGGTTTTCCAGGGTCAGTCGAAGTAGGAACAGGGTTATTGTTTTTCATATTCTTGACATTATCTTTGTTGTTCATGCTGCCAACTCCTCTGGGCTCAACTGCGATGAGGCAATTTCTCGATAGGTCTGACAGCTTTCCATCAGGTCTTTGTGTTTACCAATGCCTACCAAATCACCGTCATCCAAAACAAGAATCTGATCCGAGTGCCTGGCAGTGGCCACCCTTTGGGTGACGATAATCATATTAGTGTGGGCATATTCGTTACTTAGGACGCGGCGCAAATTTGCATCCGTTTTGTAATCAAGTGCGGAGAAACTGTCATCAAAAATTAATACTGGCGCATTTTTGATGAGCGCTCTGGCTATTGAAAGTCGCTGTTTTTGTCCACCAGACACGTTCGCGCCTGCTTGTGCAATTTCACGGTCCAATCCCTGGTTGGATTCACCACCAAAGACGAACTCTTTTGCCTGAGAATCCAGGATGGCTTCACTCATTTCCTCTTCACTGGCATCTTGCTTGCCAACTTCAAGGTTAGAACGAATAGTTCCACTGAAAAGATACGCTTTCTGTGGGACCAGGCTAACTTGTTGCCTGAGGTTATGTTGGGTAACTTCGCGTATATCAATACCATCAAGCAAAATACTGCCACCAGTCACGTCAAATAAGCGGGGGATAAGGTTAACCAAGGTCGACTTACCAGACCCAGTAGAGCCAATGATGGAAGTTACTTCCCCAGGCCGCGATGTGAAGCTAATTCCGCAGAGGGCTGTTTCATCAGCGCCATCATAAGCAAAGCTGACATCCCGAAATTCGAGGACGCCCTTAACGGGTTCCAGAAACACTTTAGGCTGGATTGGGTCTGTAATAAGGGATTTTGTTCCAAGTACATCCGCGATTCGGTTTCCAGAAACAGCCGCCCGAGGGATCATGATGGAAAGGAAGGAAAGGTTAATAAACGCAAACATTATCTGCATGGAATACTGTTGGAAGGCAATCAGATCGCCAACCATCATGGTTGAATTGGCCACTTCCCTGGCACCTACCCAAATAATCAAAGCATTTAACCCCGTCATAATGAGGTTTGCGAGTGGGAAAATACTGGCCATGGTATGTCCAACAAAAAGGCCGGTTTTGGTTAGATCCTTGTTTACATCGTCAAAGCGTTTCTCTTCGGTTGGCTGCTTATTGAATGCTCTCACAACCATCATACCTGAGAGGTTTTCCCTGGTAACTAGGTTAATCCGGTCCACTAACTTTTGCATTAATTTGAATTTGGGAGTCGCAAGGATGAAGGCCGTAGCAATCACAATGGTCAGCAGGCTTACCGCAAGAGCAATAATCCACCACATATTTTGACTTTTACCGACTGCACGAATGACGCCCATGGTAGCTATGATTGGAGCCATAAAACCCATCCTCACAACCATAAACATTAACATTTGAACTTGAGCTACATCATTCGTACTGCGGGTAATCAACGAAGCAGTGGAGAAATTGTTGTATTCAGCACTCGAAAATCCTTGAACCTTGCTAAAAACAGCTTGGCGCAGGTCATGGGCAATGGAAGCAGAGGTACGGGCGGCGATCAAGCTGACCAGAATTGAACAGACAACTGCGGCCAAAGCCAACAAAATCATCTGTCTGCCAATTTTCCAGATATAGGCGGATTGGGATTTTTGCATATCCAGACCCATTGCAGTGTATTCCGCGCTCACTGCTCGTACTGCCAATGAATGTAGCATGGTACCTTCAAGCGCGTCGAGCTGGCTATTCGCCCTTTGGAGGAAAACTGTACGCTGTTGCTCACTTAAGGTACCCAAAGTTTCAACCAAGTCAATACCCTGGGGTAAGCTTCCGAGGTGGGTTTGAGTTTCTGTCCCTAAGATTTTTGTAGCCATTTCCGGATTACTCTGGATTAATTGCAGACCCATCGTCATGACTAAAGGCTTGGACATTATGCCTTCAAGTGCCAGTTCTTCCTCAGGAGTAATCACATTACGGGCAAGAAAACTTTCATCCGCGCCGTTTGGGAACTGCTTTATCAAATCAACATACTCAGTCGAATTTTTTTCCACAAGGTGATAGTCAGCCATGACTTTCTGAAAATCACTCTCAGTCATGAACAGTTTGAGGTCGTTCATGACCTTCTGTCGCAGAACGGTAGGCGTTGCCTGGTCTATACCATTTTGTTGGATACCGACGTTGACGATTTTTGAAAGTTGATCAGGCAAGGCCAGGTCAGCGTTGGCCATTCCAAATATAAGCAGAATTGCCAGGATAAATAGAAACCAATATTTTTTAATAAAGGGCATTAATCGGAGCATGTATGCGGCCTCTTTGCTAAGGATTTTTCGAAATTATCGTTATAAATTACCATTTTCTGGTTCAAGATTTCAAAAGCAGGCATTATGGACTTGATATCCTCAGCGCTCAAGCTTTTAACAAATTCATCGATCCAACCATGGCGGTAGATTTGCGCTTCTTCAGCCAGTTTTGATCCGGCTGGCGTCAAGGTGAGGTCCCGGCTACGCCGGTCGTGGGGGTTTTCCGTGCGGTCGATCCAACCCTGGTCCACCATTTTGTCGGCGATCTGAGAAGCAGCTGCCTTGGTTACACCCCAGCGCTTGGCCAGGTCATTAACAGAAGAGTGTCCAAGCCGACCAATAAAAATCAAAGAATTGACTTGGGGCGCGGTTAGGTTGCGTTCCTGATTGAATCTGAGAAAAGCCCACATGGATTGCCGCATGGCATTCTCTGCCCAGACGTGCAGTAAATTATTGATGGTTTCCAATAGATTACCTCGCTTGATAGTTAAGAAGTCTTTACTATACTCGTGCCAAATATGGATGTCAAGCTGTGGCACTTATATTTACAACCTTTTAACATGGTCCATTTTGGCTTGGATATTTTTGGTTTGATTTATTATTTTGATGCAGGTCGTTAGGATATAATTAATAAACTTTACTATAGTGATATGAGGAGAAAATATGCAATCTTTTCTGCACGGCCGTGATTTAATTGGTGACCTTGATTTCAGCAAGGAAGAAGTTGAAACGGTTTTGGATTTAGCCTGGGACCTCAAGCGCAAGCGCGGTCTCAATGAGTCTCACGCCTACCTGCGTGACAAAGTCCTGGCAATGCTTTTTTTCTTTAGCAGCACCCGCACCCGTGGCTCTTTTGAAGCAGGTATGGCCCAACTCGGCGGCCATGGTGCATTTATTGAATCCACAACCACCCAGATTGCCCACGGCGACACAGCCAAGGAAATTGGCGAAATCTATGGGCGTTACTTCGATGCAATTGCTATTCGGCATTGTGACTGGCAGATTGGAAATTCTTACATCAACGAAGTCGCCAAGAACTCGCGTGTACCTATTCTCAATATGCAATGCGACGTCTACCATCCCTTCCAATGCCTGGCAGACTTAATGACCATTATGGAAAAGAAAGGCCGGGATTTACGCAGGAAGAAGATTGTGGTTTCCTGGGCTTACGCGGCTTCCTACTTGAAGCCTATTTCCGTACCTCAATCCCTTATCCTGCAAATGCCCCGCTTTGGCATGGATGTTACCCTTTCCTACCCCAAAGAATTTATGTTGATGCCCGAAATCGAGCAACAAGCCAAAGACGAAGCCAAGCGTTGGGGAACATCCTTTGATATTGTCCACGATATGGACGAGGGTATGAAGGACGCGGACGTGGTTTACGCCAAAAGTTGGGGCCCACTGCTGACGACCGCGGATGGCAAGGAAGGCAAAGTCCTCCAGGATTCCCATAAGGATTGGATTATGGACGGCCGCAGAATGAACCTAGCCAAGAGCGACGCCATCTATATGCACCCGCTGCCTGCTGACCGCAACGTGGAAGTGACCGATGAGGTCATCGATGGCATGCATTCCGTGGTATATGATGAAGCAGAAAATCGCCTGCACGCCCAAAAAGCAGTCATGGCCCTCACAATGTCGTAAATCTGCGTGTATCTACAATAATTTATCAAGGACTGGGAAACCAGTCCTTTTTATTTCCATAATCACTCAGGGGTGAAAATTATGCAGAGCCTTGAAAAAAGCGTTCTTGATGCCAGGAAAAATGTAAGGGCTTACAGAATTTAAATTAGCACAGCCCCAGAGCCAGGATTGGCAGATATTAATCCTTTTATGCCCTGAATTTGGCCGAGTTCAGCTTTTAACCAGGCAGCTTCGTTTTCGAGCGCCAGGATGTGCACATTGGGGCCAGCATCTACGGTTGCACAAACAGCATGACCAGCCCTGCGCCACTCAATAACCTGCCACAAAATCACTTCGGTCAGCGGGCGCCAGTAGTAGAGCGGCGGATTGCTGGTGCGCATTACTGCGTGCATCCAGTTGGAATCCAATTCCACAACATCGGCAAATGCCCCAAAATCTCTTCGGATGATCGCATCCCTACAGATTGCCAGGCGCTCGTTCACGCCTGCCTGGCGCAAGGGATTTACGGGCGAGGTAGATGCCAGTTCATGACCCTCACTGGAACCGGTAGTCTTCTCCAGTGGGTCAACGATGGCAATCAGGTCCACCAGGTTCCAATATTCCGGGTTGGCTATTGATTGAGCAAAACTATCTTCATCTGAATGTCCAGCTTGCCATTCTACAAACCCTGCCGGTATGGATCGGGCAGCAGACCCCGAACCCAAGCGTGCCAGGCGGGAAAGGTCCTTTTCGGTCAAGTTCAGCCCTGCAGCCTGGCTGCCTGCAAGAGCAAGCGCGGCAAAGGCAGAAGCACTGGAAGCAATGCCTGCCCCTTGTGGAAAGTTGTTATCACTGATAACTGAAGCAAATTGCCGCAGGCCTGCCAGGCGGCGAACATGGTCCAAAAAAGCTGAGACCCTGGCAAGGGCTTTCCCGCCCTGCAGTAGATTGTTTAAGACGAAGTTATCGGCTAAAAGCGACTCATCAAAGTGGACGGTTGTGTGTGTTTCCACACCAGCCAGATTCATAGAGATTGAGCTATTAAGAGGAATACGCAAGACGGAATTACGGTTACCCCAATATTTGATGAAGGCAATATTTGGATGCGCAATTGCTGTTCTTGATTGCATGGATTGATTTTACCCGAATCAACAGCCACCCGATAAGTTCGGTCAAGACCTCCGGCATTATAATGAGAGCATAATCGAGATTCCAGAGGAAAAGATGAAAACTAAAAATAGCACTCCCACAATTTCCGTCCATGATCTGGCAAAAATGATCGACCACACCCTACTCAAACCTGAAGCCACTGAGCAGCAAGTCTACAAACTGTGTAATGAAGCCGCCGAAAACGGCTTTGGGGCCGTTTGTGTAAACCCTTGCTGGGTAAAAACCTGCCTGCGTTCCTTGGAAGGTAGCGATGTTAAAGTGGCCACCGTGATTGGATTTCCTTTAGGAGCAACAACCACAACCGCCAAACGAGCCGAGGCAGCCGAAGCTCTAAAATCCGGCGCGCAAGAACTTGATATGGTGCTTAATATCGGCCAACTGAAGTCTGGCCAATTGAACGAGGTTATGAAGGATATGCAAAGTATTGCCCGCATCGCCCACAAGCAAGGCGCGCTGCTCAAGGTTATTCTTGAGACATGCCTCCTGAGTGACGAAGAAAAAGTTATCGCCTGCAAATTGGCAGTGCAAGCCGGAGCAGATTTTGTAAAGACTTCCACCGGATTTTCGACTGGCGGCGCAACGGTAGAAGATGTTGCCCTGATGCGCGAGACCGTGGGACCGAAAATTGGAGTGAAGGCTTCGGGCGGCATCCGCACTTACGCGGATGCGCTGAAGTTGATCGAAGCAGGGGCAAACCGTCTTGGCTGCAGTGCGGGGATCCAAATTCTCAAAGAAGCCAAAGCCGCTGAGTAATTAGATTCTGTGATTAAAAAAATGAGAGGTCTCCCTCTCATTTTTGATTTAAGCTGAGATCCGGTCAAAACGTGCCAAGTTTTTCTTGTAAAAGAGGGTAGGCATAGAGCAAGGCAGCCAAAGTTTTGGAATCTTCAATTTCACCATTCCAAACCATGGCGTAAGACTCAGCCACACTTTTGGTACAAAGCGAGAGAAATTCATCCTCATCCTGCATCAATGGCGCTTTGAATAAGCCTTGGGCCAGGTAGCAGCGCATGTACTCGTTGGAATAACCAGCAGCCATGTAGAAGCCGCCTAGAAGACGCAACTCCTGGCAATCCATACCGATTTCTTCCCTGAGTTCCCGACGGGCGGAAAGTAAGGGATCTTCTCCGCTTTCCATGACACCAGCTGGAAGTTCCAGCAGCGCTTTTTCAGCACCGATGCGATACTGTGAAACAAAGTAGACCTGCCCATCGTCGTCGACAGGCAATATTGTCACCGCGTCGGCGTGATTCACGAGGTCATAGTTGCGTTCGCGTCCATCCGGCAGTCGAACAGCTACTTTTTGGATGTCAAAGACATGCGCGCACAATATGGTTTCTTTGGAAAGTAGC
>DATIUL010000212.1:0-7617 GCA_035466865.1 Anaerolineaceae bacterium
TAAAACTGTTGGTAGACCCCTTTTTTACTGGCAACCCGCAGGCAAATGTCAGCGTTACCGAACTCAAGGCAGATTACATCCTGGTCACCCACGGACATGGCGACCATATTGGCGACACGGCTGAGATTGCCAAGCGCAATCAAGCTACAGTCATCGCCATCCCGGAAATCTTACATTACCTGGAAAGCAAGGGTATCAAAGGCCATCCGCTACAGTTGGGGGGTGGGTATCACTTCCCCTTTGGTTACCTCAAAATGACACTGGCGTTGCATAGTTCGCCGCTGCCGGGCGGAGGATATGGCGGGAATCCGGCCGGCTTTTTACTAACTACACTCAAGGGCCAAAAGATTTACATGGCCGGTGATACTGGCTTGTTTTACGATATGAAACTGATTGGGGAGGAAGGCATTAGCCTGGCCGTATTGCCCATTGGCGATAATTACACAATGGGTCCGGATGATGCCTTAAAGGCGGTCAAACTCATCCAACCTAAAGTAGTAGTCCCCATCCATTACAACACCTTTGACCTTATCCGCCAGGATGTTCAGGATTGGAAAAGACGGGTGGAAGCAGAAACATCCGCAAAAGTGGCAGTGTTAAACCCAGGCGAAAGTTTGAATTTGGAGTTCTAATGCAAAATATATCGGATAATGAAGGACGCATTCCACCCGGTCAATTGCTAACCCAGCGTTTTCCGGTTCTGCATTATGGCCCTGTGCCCAAGTTTGACCCAGAAACCTGGACCTTTATGGTTTGGGGTGAAGTGGAAAAACCATTACGCATGAACTGGCAGGAAGTGAATGCCTTGCCCAAGACGCGTGTGAAAATGGACCTTCATTGTGTGACAACCTGGAGCAAACTGGATACTGAATGGGAGGGTTTTACCCTGCAAACCTTGGAAGAAGCCGGGCTACTCAAGCTGACTTCCAGAGCCAAGTATGTTATTCAGCATGCCGCTTTTGGCTTCACCGCCAATTTACCGCTGGAGGTTTTTCGGGCGGAGAACTTCTTAATTGCCACGGGTTATAATGCCCAACCACTCACCGTCGAGCACGGCGCGCCACTTAGGGGTGTTTGCGGGGCAATTCCCGGGCGAAAAGACCTGAAAGATGTTTACCTTTGGAAAGGTGCCAAGTGGCTGACTGGCCTGGAGTTCTGCGAGCATGACCGCCCAGGTTTTTGGGAACGGGCAGGCTATCATAACGATGGGGATGTCTGGCTGGAAGAACGCACCGCGTAATTCGTAATTTTGTTAAACCAAGCAACCTTGATTCCAATCAGTAAATTTGTCATTCCGACCGACGGGAGGAATCTTTGTTTGCTTTTTCTTGTTGTGGTGACTTTTCCTTCATTCGATTTGGCTCTGGAAGATGCTTCGTTGCACTCAGCATGACAAGCAAAAAGAATGCTTTGTTGTGTACCTAGTGCTTTTTGTCACCATGAACGCTGTGAAGGGTCTTCTAGAATCGAATCGTTTGATAGAAAGATAAACAAAGATGCTTACTAAATGCTGCTACGCAGCGCGAGTACGGTTCCCAGTCGTTGCACTCAGCATGACAAAAATCGGAACATTGCACTGTGCCATCGATGGCATCCTTAAGTCAGCCCTATCATTTAAGGGGAGGATCCGAGTAGCGGCATCCTTTGCCCTCCTTTGGAGGAGGGTCCGCAAAGCGGGGGTGATGGGTATTTATTGATAAATTGAGACCGAAAAGGACCCCTCATCAGGCACTGCATGCCTGTGCCCCCTCGATGGGAGGCGCAAGTCAGCACTTAAAGTGCGTAGACTCGTTTCAGTCGTACCACTCTAGAGCTAAACTTTAGGATCCTCCCTGTACTCTAAGAGATCACCCGGTTGGCAAGATAATGCCCTACAAATAGCCTCCAAAGTCGAGAAGCGCACAGCTTTAGCTTTGCCAGTTTTTAGGATTGATAGATTAGCCATGGTGATGCCCACTTTTTCGGACAACTCGGTCAGCGGCATTTTTTGCCTGGCAAGTTGGATGTCGAGGTTTACGATGATTGCCATTGTTCCTCAGATCGTCAGGTCGTAGTCTTGCTTGTAACCGGAACCTTTCGCGAAGAGCTCGGCGAGCAAGTGGAATAGGTTTCCAAGAATAAAAAACCCACCAATACCGACAGCAAAATAGATATTGGTGATTGAGCCTGTCACTCTTGATTGGGTGAAGACGATAATGGCGATCAACGGAAGAATGGGGAAGAGGAATATCCAGCCGATCAAGCTAAGTGTCTGGACAGCAGTCCGGGTAAAGGCTTTGCCGTTATAGGCCAAATGCAGAAGCCTGAAGGCGAAGATAATCGCTAATCCAACCGCAAAGAGAATGACCTCACCTAAGAGAAGCATCGGCATTCGCATATCCTGAAGTTCAGGGTTCGCCCTGGCCACTTCAAAACTTATTTCCGGCAAAGCAAAAATGGCAGATGCAAGCAGTATCAACAGCCCGACAATGAGACCCAAGGCGATCAAGACAATCCTTGTTTTTGAGAACTTCATATACCCTCCAGGTTAATAAATTATTGAATATCGATAATTATATACCAATAAACAATAATTACAAATTTTATCTCTTCTTAAAATAAAAAGCCTCGAAGTTGAAGCTTCGAGGCTGAGGAAGCAAGCACTATTAGGTATTCTTCATGATGACTGATTCGATCGTATCAGCCACATGCTCGCAGCGGTCGCAGGTTTTTTCAAGTTTGTCGAAAATGATGCTCCAGGCATTGAGCTTAATTGGATCAATTTCCTTGGTATACAGCTCGCGCACTGCTTTGATGAAGAGCACATCGGCAAGTTCTTCCACCACGTTGACTTCGATGATCTTTTCGCCAATGGTTTTGGACCGGCGAAAGTTATGAAATTCTTCGAAGCAGACTTTCATGGCCGTAGTGCTGCGCACAATCAATTCCGCAAAATCTATAGCCTGAGGGCGCATTTCCTGGATGTTGAACATGAAGAATAGCTGGAATATTTCCTCAATGTAATCCAGAACGTCATCCAGTTCCAAAGCCAGGGTAACGATATCCTCGCGTTCAATGGGGGTCATGAACTCGTCGCCCAGATTCTTCATAAGCTCGTGTTTTTTCAAGTCGGCACCATGTTCAATTTCGTGCATGGACTTGGCCGTTTTCTCGGCTTTGGCAGGGTTGAAGTCTTTTACAGTTTTTTCGAGGTGCTGGGCGGCCTTGATGGCATCCTCAGCGATATCCACGAACATCTTAAAATAGTTGTTTTTCTTCTTATTCTTTGCCATACGAGCTCCTTACTTGATAAAAATGGCCATGAAAAGCCGGGTGGTAAGATAACCAATCAAGGCGCAACCGGGAAAGGTGAGCACCCAGGTGAGCACCATTTCACGCACAATGCTCCAATTGACTGAGCTAAGCCGTTTAGCTGCGCCCACTCCCATGATGGCGGTCGTCTTGGTGTGGGTGCTCGAAACTGGCAGTCCCTTCAGTAGTGTGGCGGCCAACATCGAAAGGGCCGCGGCGATATCCGCACTGAAGCCCTGGTAGGTTTCCAGTTTTACCATGTCCAGACCGACCGCCTTGATGATGCGATAACCACCAATCGAGGTACCCAGACCCATGACGGCAGATACAAAGAGCATCAACCAGATGGGAATGGCGAATGTATCGGGTGTAGGCTGGCCCTTGGCCACAAACATACCAATTAGGAAGACACCCATAAATTTTTGGCCATCCTGGGCGCCATGCATGAAGGCCATGGAGGCAGCTCCGGCTATTTGGGCATTCTTAAAAATACGTGTCGTTTTGTGGCGGGATTGGTTTCTAAATAAGGCTTCAACTAGTTTGACAATAGCCCAACCAAGGAAAAAGCCTAAAAAAGTGGAAAGCAGCAAGCCGTAGACCACTTTCATCCATTGTTCGCCACTCACACCTTGGAAATTGCCGTGAAAACCTATGGCCGCCCCGGTAAGTCCGGCAATTAAGGCGTGGCTTTCTGATGTGGGAATGCCAAAATACCAGGCTGCGGTGGCCCAAAGCACAATGGCAAATAGAGCTGCGCACAACGCGACCGTACTGGCTTGTACGTTGGTGCCAAAATCGACCATGTTGGAAATGGTGAAGGCGACGTTTTTATTGATCAAGGTCATGACAAAGACCCCGAGAAAGTTGAACGCGGCCGCCATTATGATCGCGTCTTTTGGCTTGAGTGCCCGGGTGGAAATACAAGTGGCAATGGCATTGGGGGCATCAGTCCAACCGTTCACCAGGATTACCCCTGTGGTGAGGATGAGCGTGATAAGTAATGCAGGGTTGCTGATGAGCTCGCGTATGAAATCCACTTTTATTTTTCCTCAGGAAACTAAAAAATAATTTTAACCGTATTAGTAGAATATGGGGGAGAATTGGTGATTCTCATCCACTGGCATAAAAAAAGCTGGCTCAATTGAGCCAGCTTGATTCAATGAATATCTCTTAGCAACTGAGACGCAGGATATTGGCGGCATCTTCAGGAGTAATATCAGAGTGTTCCCCAGCCTTCCACTTTCGTTTGGTAAGGCGACGGTCAACCATACTCGCAGCCTCTTCAGGTTTGATCTGGTAAGCGCTGAGCGTGGTGGGCATACCAAGACTATTGAAAAATTTAACAGTGGCTTCAATAGTCGCATCAACCCGTTCAGCCTCGCTGCCCGCATTGATGCCGAAAACGCGCTGGCCGTATTGCAGCAATTTTGCCTGTTTCTTGCCTCGTTTGTACCAGAGGAGCCAGGGCAGTATCGCGGCCAAAGTCTCCGCATGGTCCAGACCATAAAGAGCAGTGATTTCATGGCCAATTTCATGCGTGGCCCAATCTTGCGGTACACCGCAACCAATCAGCAAGTTCAGAGCGTTGCTGGCTGCCCACATGAAGTTGGCACGGGCGTCATAAGAAACTGGATCAATTTTCATGGCAGCAGGGGCTGTTTCGATAAGCGCCAGCAATAGGGCTTCAGCTTGACGGTCCTGAACGTTGGCACCGACAGGGTAGGTCATGTACTGTTCAAGAATGTGAACATAGGCATCCACAATGCCATTGCGGACCTGTTTTATTGGCAGGGAATAAGTTGTTTCAGGATCGAGGATTGAGAACTCGGGGAACACCAGGTCACTGGCAAAGGAGAATTTCACTTTCTTTTCGCGTCGTGAGATAACGCTGTTCTTATTGAACTCTGAACCGGTCGCCGGCAAAGTGAGCACAGTTCCAATCGGTATGGCCTCTGTGCATTCCGGGGCAGCACCTTTTGACAAGATATGCCACGGGTTGCCATCAAACCTGGCAGCCAGGGAGATGAATTTTACGCCATCAATAACCGAGCCGCCCCCAACCGCCAGCAATAAGTCAACATCTTTCTCTTGGACGATTTTTACAGCTTTCATCAGGGTTTCATAATCCGGGTTGGCTTCAATTCCGCCGAATTCAATCACCTTTCGTTTGCCCAGGGCTTTAATAACCTGGTCGTAAACCCCGTTTTGCTTGATGGAACCGCCCCCATAGAGCAACATTACCTTTTCTTTTTTGTAAATCAACTCATCAAGTTTGGCGATGCTGCCTTTTCCAAAGATAATGGTTGTCGGGTTGTAGTAACGGAAATTGTTCATTATTTCTCCTTATGAATTGATAGCCGAATTACGTAGCCTGGTATTGTCAATATTACCAATATTCGCTTATTTATCGGCTGAATTTATCTTGTCTTGTTTGCGTGAGTGGAAGTGTACATGAACTGCCCGCACATAATCCACGTTTTCGGTGACTTTGCGTTCAACTTCATCAGCGATGGCATCGCCCTCATCAACACTGAGTGTGCCATCCACAAAAATTGCCAGATTGATGACCAGGTACTGCCCAAAGCGATGGGCTTGCATGGAGTCTATCTGTTGAATGCCGGGAACTTCAACCAGCACCTGCTCCACTTGCTGGCGGAGTGCTTTGCCCGGTACGGTATCCATTAAGTCGTCAGTGGACTCCCTCAGAATGCTGAAGCCTGTGCGGGCGATGAATACTGCAACAAGTGCACCAGCCAAGGCATCCATCCAGAGCACACCCATACGGCCAAGAATGACACCGATTACAACGGCAGAAGCTGAAAGAATATCATTGCGGTGGTCTTGGGCTATCGCGATTACAGACGGATTCTTGGTGCGCTGGCCAAGAGTTTTGGTATAGATGGAAAGGAAAATCTTCAGACCAACGGTGAAAAGCGCAATGTAGAGCGTGATAGGAGAAATTTCCGCAGGGGAAGCGCTGCTGGCAAAGTAGTCAAAGAGTGAATTGACCGCTCGCCAAAAAATAGTGAGGGCAGTCGTGAGGATGAAAGCCCCGATAACCAAAGCCCCGACCGATTCCAGTTGAGTATGGCCGTAAGGATGCTCTTCATCGGCTGGTTTGTGGGCTCTCCGCACAAAAATGGAAACAACAAAGTTGTAAACCACGTCCGACGTTGAATTAATACCATCCGCCAATAATGCTTGCGAGTGGCCAACAATTCCGATACCAGTTTTGAGAATGGCCAGCAAAATGTTGGTTCCCAGTGCCAGGTTCATGGCCCGATTGGAGAGTTTGGAGCGTTCCTCAGCAGGCAGCTTGGCTGCGCCAGGAGTTTCCAGATTGAGTTCTGCCATTAATACGCCGTTCCGACTGCTTTCCGCACACGTTGAATAATCGGGATGGCGAGGGCGCGCGCTTTTTCTCCGCCAGCTTTCAGCAACCCGTCCACATATGGCCGGTCATTAATTAAGCTATTAAATTTAATGCGGGCATCAGTAAAGTAAGCCAACACCAGGTCAGCCAGCTCCCCTTTTAATGTGCCATAGGCTTGGCCGCCGTTCAGGTAAGCCTGGCGCACTTCTTCCAGCCTGGGTTTGGGGGCGAAGAATTTATAGATTTGGAAGAGATTGCAGGTGCTTGGGTCCTTTGGTTCTTCCGGGGTCTTGCTATCGGTGACAATGCGCATGATGGACTTGCGTACTTCTTTTTCAGGGGCAAAAATGGAGATCACATTGCCATAACTCTTGCTCATCTTGCGCCCGTCCGTGCCCGGGATGGAAGCAACCGACTCGTCAATCAGGCCGGCAGGGATCTTGAAGGTTTTGCCGTAGATGCGGTTGAAGTTCTCGGCAATATCAACGGTAATTTCGATGTGTTGTTTTTGGTCCAGGCCTACGGGTACGACATCCGAGCCATACATCAGGATGTCCGCGGCCATGAGGATGGGGTAGTTAAAGAGGCCCATATTGATGCCATCATCCGGGTCGCGGCTGAGTTCAACATTTCTGTCAACCGAGGCTTTATAAGCATGGGCACGGTTCATCAGACCTTTGGGGGTCACGTTGCTAAGGTAAGAAGTGAGCTCCGGAATCTCCGGGATGCTTGACTGCCGGAAGAAAATGCTCTTTTCGGGGTCAAGCCCAAGCGCCAGCCATCCGCAGGCAGCCTCATGGATGAGGCTCTGTAGTTCCTTGGGGTTTTGGATGGAATTGAGCGCGTGCAGATCCGCCATGAAGTAGATGCCCAGGTATTCTTGGGTCAGTTCGATGGCCGGTTTGTACATGCCAAAATAGTTGCCAATGTGCACGCTGCCGGTTGGCTTGATG
>DATIUL010000213.1:0-5945 GCA_035466865.1 Anaerolineaceae bacterium
ATAACGCTCGATTCCTCCGTTTGGCAGTAGGGACACTTCATAAATATGCTCCGTCATGAAACCCCCATAGGTGGGGGGTGCTATGGAATTGATCCAAATATGTGGTGAAAGTATTTTAGCACACGGCCAAGATATGACAACGGAAATAAGGTTTCCAATTCTTAAAATTGACTTTTCTTTAAGGTTAGTTTTTTGGATTCAAAATCTGAAGATTATTTGGAAAACTAATCCTAAATTCCAGATTTATTAAAAGTCTTGCAGCCTAAGCAAAAGTCGGGTTGCGTGTAGGGACTGTTACTAGCTTCTTAGGATCTTCACAAATCAAAGGTTAACAAATTTGGATATATGTTAGAAGGCTGGCGGTAACCTTATCCTGCCTCGATTGGAACGGGAGTTGAGCTGGGGGGAGTAAGCTTTTGCCAAAGGCTAAACCCCTTTCTTCCTGATGAGGTAGCAAAGCTTATCAGTTCAGGTAGTTTTATCACAATCATTCGCATTATTACTTGATGCGAATGATTGTTCTTGGATAGAGTTTGAATAATAGGTCAAAAACATCTAGTTGGGAACATTTTCAATTTATTTCTTAACAGAAAACAAATGATCACGAATCGTAAACTTTATTATATTATTGAAATCTTCAGTTACTTAGAATACCATTACGCAAATAGTAAGTTTTATTTCCCACGGGCAAGTACTTGAGGTTATGCGTTACTAGAACGACGCCTGTGTTCATCGACTGATGAATATGCCTGATTAACTCAATAATGCTGTCACTGGTGGTTTCATCCAGGTTACCTGTCGGTTCATCTGCCAATATAACACGAGGGTCGTTCATTAAGGCACGAGCGATGGCTACACGTTGTTGCTCACCACCTGACATTTCAAACGCCCTTCGGTCTTTGTCTGCGTCTAAACCTACTTCATTCAATAATCTGCGGGCTCTTTCTATCAAGTCAAAATTCAAAGTATTAATGTAAGGTAGCAATGGAATTGCTAAATTTTCGATTGCGGTCAGATTAGGGAATAGGCGGTGCATTTGAAAAACAAAACCAATATTATGCCGTCGCAGATCTGTCTTTTGGTCATCAGTCATTTCAGAAGTGTCTTTGCCTAAAAACTCTGACCTTCCCAAGTTCGGTTCAGAAAGCAAGCCTAAAATATTGAGCAATGTGGACTTTCCGCTACCACTTGGACCAGAAATGGTGATGATATCCTGCGGCCAAATCTCTAGAGAGACATCACTCAATGCTTTGACCGTGTAACCCCGCATCACAAAGGATTTAGAAACATGTTCAAGATTCATCAAAGGAGTTCTGTTTTCAGTCAAGTTGAGTTCGTTATTTAATGAGTGTTGAGAAGTCATAGGATGCCCTTGTTTTGATAATTTTAAGTAGTGTTTCAGGACTGCAAATTTTGCCTTGACAGCTTTTGTAATATTCCTTGAGCACACCCAACAAATTTTCCTTTGTCACGGCATCTTCCATTTTTAGCCAAGCCAATGGACCGTTGTTACGAACTGAAGTGAAGCAAACTCCTCCTACAGAAATATCATTCTTTAAAACACAGTTGAGCGGCATGCTGACCACATGTTCTCCAGCCTTGTTTTTCGCAGTCTCAAATTGAGTCTGGTCGGGTAAAGAGCGCAGATATAGCCAGGAAGAGAATACATTCAACGTTTCGCTTTGCCAAGGAGCATGGAAGAAATCCACTCCAACTGCCTCAGACCACCATTGCGCTGCTGTCAGTTCTGCCAGGGCTGGGTCTAGGTCAGAAAGTCCAACTTTATAGAAGAGTTCCGCACCTCCTGAGAAGGATATTCCCCCCGACCCTGAACTTGTGCTGGCCAGAAGGGTAAAAGTGTCAAATGGATAGCGTCCGAATTCTTCAGTATAAAAGGCGAGCACTACTTTTGCACGCTCAACGAGTTTATCAGCGGTGGTTTGGTCATTCAGTGTAGCAACCTGAATGCGGAATCCTTCACCACCTTCAGACGCCATCGTAAATTCTTTACTCATGCCAATGAAAAGCACGCGCAGAAGGATGCCATCAAACACATCTGTGACATAGCCGTCCTCTTCCATCTTAATGCTCGTTTGATTAGCATTACTGAGTATTTGCAGATCCTGTGGGTGGGTCAAACTTAGATGATAGCTACCTTGATCGCTGAATACGATATTCTCACAGTATGAGCAATCATCCGTACGCCAACCGTTTTGGTCATAAATCGCGAGTAAGGGATAAAAGGCTTTACTGCTCCACCAGCTACCCTCCTTGCTTTCCACCAGTCCAAGTTGGAGAGTGTAGTCGATCTCCAAACTAATTTTTTGGTCGGGCGCTAAAGTTTTTCCCAGCAAAACATTCAGGACCGAATTCGAGTTACTAATTTCCGTGTTTACAATTTCCCCATTTGCTTTGACCCAATTTACAATCAGATAGGGCGAGTCGCTTGGGGTAGCTAATGCCCATTCAGCATTTGGATAAAGTCGAAACACTAAATTATCTAAGGCTGTGTTGAACTGATTAGTAAAGTTAATCCATACCTTACCAGTTAGGAGTTCGCTTGTTGGTTCAAAACGCAGCTGCAAGTCATATCGAACCAAGTTGGTTGAGAAAGTATTCTCTTGAGGTGTTGCAGTTGGTGCGGGTAAGTGTGTTCCCAAATCAACTTTTTCTAATCTGTGACTTTGGATATATCTGCTAATCTGCCAAGCTGCCAAGCTTAACACTATGATCGCCAAGCTTACTAGAATTGAATTTCGTAAGCCAACAGAAATGGTTTTTCGGCCCAAGACTTTAGCCTTTATTAGCATAATGAAAACGGTTGTGCCGGCTGCTAGAACCATAAGTAAAAGTGCAATGGCAGAAGAGCTCACAAACGGTCGCAAAAAGTCAAAAAACTTTGCTCCTTCAGTCCTGCCAAACAAGGCATAGACTACCAGAAAGAGCAGAGCCAATGCGTATCCCAGCCCATAACTACTCATAAAATTGAAAAGGACGCCGCTGTTTATGCGCTGCCACTTCCAGCCCAGCATATTTAATAGTTTAAAATAAGGAAGATTCTTATTGTAGGTAATAGCAAACATGAAGGCTGCCATGATGGCCAGAAAAAGCATCGTGCTGAACCCAAACAAATTCATGCGCGGTGAGAGTGCATTAATTAATACGGCACCAAGTCGGTTAATCTTAAGTGATTCGATTGATTTAAACTGCAAATAAACGAAGAAGGAGAGGAGCAGGCTGCTGACAAAACCTAAAATGACGACAACTGCGGAAGCAAAAGGCTTATTGATCATCCTTCCTAACAACTTGCCAATAATCAAATCTTTCTCACTGGCATACGACTTGCCGTTCATCTCTCATCCTCAGTTTGTCGTTCTTTTTCTTCCCTGAAAATCATGGTGTATGGGATATATGAGACTACGAAGGAATAAAGGCCGACTATGCCGATTAATATAGCCAAATTTCCCGGTGTTGTTCTAAATTCTTGCAAACCGGGAACTGTGAAAAGCAAGGCGAGCAAGACGATAAAGATAAGTATTTGTGTCATCATAGACGGTAGCAGACGGCGATAAAAAATAGTGCCCTTGCGCCAGCCGAGGGTATGCAAAAGTAAGATTTCATCCTGAGAGCTTAACAGCGCTTGGTAGTTCATTAACAGGATGAGCACCGAACCTGCAGTCACCATTCCGAGGGCAGCTGCAGCAGTGATAAGCGTGAAACCCGTACGATAACTGGTTGTGACTCCTTTTTTTATCCAATTCTCTTCTAAGTAGCCCATTCCCGGCAAATCCTCTGCACCAGGCAAATGTACAAGCACCGGCTGCAAGGAAGCGCCCACCATCACATCAGTCTTTAGGCCAGTCAATTCTGTAATACTTTTTGCTAATCCAATCACTTTTTCTTCTGCGGGTTCGTTCATTCTTGTTATTCCTGCCACCCGCACCCTTATTGCTGAGATGAAATTGTCCTTTTGTAAGCAATCCGTCTCTATCCAAAACGTCGCCCCAATAGACGTATCACTGTTTCTATAGCCACAATTTTTTTCCATCAGCGCTTTCAAAGACTCAAGCGATATAAGCACGTCCGGTGGAGTGGTCAGATAGCCCAGAACATTAAATGAAGGTCTTAACTGAACCGACTGGGCTAATTCTTTCCTATTTTCATCAAATCTGATCAACGCCTGAGGGACAGCATAGGTCTCAAGGGGTACCTGGTTGAGCTCACTTGCATTCTCTGCGATGATTCTTTCTGGTTCGAACTGGCCTACCCACTGCGTCTCAAGCCGGTATTGAAAATTACTCGGAATTTCCAGACGGTAATTCAACTCGGGATTGACCTTCCAGACCTGAAAGTCAGGGCAATTAAACGGGCTACCCACATTGTATTTCTTATCCAAATCATAACTTTGGTCGCTTGTCATCCCCTCGGGAATCGCTTCCAATATTGGTGTAAAACCTTGCCAAGCCTCAAATCCTCCTTTGTATTCATGGTATCGAATTGGGCTGGGTTTTCCAGTAGGGCCAATTAAAACAGTACTGTAAATCCGTTGGCTGACGACTTCATTTTCTTTAACAGAAAACCAGGTATCCATTGCAGTATTGATGCCGGAAAAATCATAATGAAATTGATAAGTCTCAAGTACAGGGGCAAAATCCAATTCCCGACTTGTGGGCAAGGATTGCATCTGATCAATTACGATGTCCTTTTTGTTAAAAGGAACATCCAAGAATGAAAAAGAAACCAGAACTTTTTGATCCAAATAATTGCGGATATTTAATAATGATGGCACTGTATTCGTTTTGATGGTTGAAAAACTGGGTGGGACGGTCGCATTCGCACTGCTAAGGTAAGAACCCAGAACCAAGGTCTTATCCAAGTTAACGAGTTTTGCTTCCATTTCAGGGTCGATTGCTGCGACGAGCATCTTTCTGTTAGGGTTTACCAATTGAAGATTTATGTGCTGCCCAGCTGAATAATCATTTGTGAATTCAATACCCTTGGTACAACCAAGTTGTCGGACTTTTTTTACTGCATCAGAATCAGCCATGTCAAGTTTACTTGGGGCATAAAATATATAATAAGGATTTTCTAAGTGGGTACCGACATCTTCAATACCGTTATTCAACTGGTTTTTTATATCTACACGATAGACACCGAATGGTAATTTATCAAGTATTGAAATTTGACTGTAATCTTGGTCGAAGTATCCGAGCATGGCAACTGGGGCGGCCACTTCGATATCTTTCAAATCTTTGATTTGTTCGTATTGGGCAAAACTGATACCACCATTAATGCCATTAAGATGGTTGGGATTTACCAATCCATATTTTTCCTCAATTGGATCAGCAGCTAATTGCGGGCGAACGAGGATATCATAGGTTTGGCGCGGAAGCCCTACCAGGCTTTTGTTCAGATCAAGGCTGGCCGCGTTAATTTGCCTAAGAATCGCAACAACCATGAGCAAGATAATACAAGCAGCAGCAATTGCTGCTGCTTGTATATTACGAACTAACCCCTGGCGAATGTGGTTGAGCATTAAATAATTATCTACAATTTGTACAATAGTACCCACCGTTACAGAACCAAGTACCATCTGGACGCTGACAATAAAGTGGGCACATAGCCATGAAGTTGGTCTGGATACATTCTATGACGACGCCACATTGATTGTATATGCAAGGTAGTTTTGGCTCAGGTTGATTAGTTGGGTTGCTAAATGCAGCTTGTACAGTTGTAACAGCGGAGAAAACTAAGAATATGGAACATATACAAATCAGGCTAATCATTAAGCCCTTTTGAAGCAACAACTTCTTTGTCATTTTACCTCCAAAATATTCAGTTTCTCTCAGGGGTTAGTTAAAAAACGCTAATTATTTATTCCAGTCTCTACAATTGTCTTGATTGTTTCTTCATCGGCGCCAAAAATCAATTCGTTGTTAATTATA
>DATIUL010000214.1:0-1822 GCA_035466865.1 Anaerolineaceae bacterium
TCAGTGCGGGTATTGCACGCCAGCCATGATTCTTTCTGCCAAAGCCTTGCTTGAACAAAACCCCAATCCCAGTGAAGCAGACGTACGTGAAGCACTCTCTGGTGTTCTCTGCCGTTGTACGGCGTATGTAAAACCCGTTGAAGCAGTTTTATTGGCTGCCAAATGGATGCGCGGAGAAAAGGATGAGTCCTTCAAGCAAAATAGGCTAATCGAACCAAAATTGGTTGATTTCGAAAAAATCCCAAATTTTTCCACGATCAACCACTCCGAACACAAGCTGGATGCAGTCAAACTGGTCCAGGGCAAACCTGCTTTCACCGCGGACATGCAGATTCCGGGCACATTATTTGCCAAAGTGCTTAGAAGCCCATACGCACAATCAGAAATTGAAGAAATCGATACCAGCAAGGCAAAAGCTCTACCCGGTGTAGCCACGGTACTGACCTGGAAGGATTTACCCAGGGTGGTGTACTCAACCGCAGGGCAATCTGACCCCATCCCGGGACCACTGGATATGTTCTCACTTGATCATCGTGTGCGATTTGTTGGGGATAGAGTGGCCTTTGTTGCTGCTGAAACACCTGAAATCGCGGAAAAAGCTTTAGGCTTGATAGAAGTTAAATACAAAAAATTGCCAGCCATCCTGGATTCGCGTGATGCCATGAAGGCAGGCGCAATTCGCATCCATGATGAACCTGAATACGTTAATTTTGCTGATTCGGACCCAGGCCGCAATTTACCTGCCAAAATCCGAATCGATATTGGCGATGTTGAGAAAGGCTTCAACGAGGCTGACCAAATCTTCGAACGCGAATATGTAGTCCCCAAAGTTCAGCAGGCGCATATCGAACCGCATGTGACGCTGAGCTATTGGGATGAAGACGACCGCCTGGTCATTCGCACGAGCACACAGGTACCTTTCCATGCACGCAGAATGCTTGCGCCAGTTCTGGGTTTACCTGTGAAGCGCATTCGAGTGGTCAAACCGCGAATCGGTGGTGGTTTTGGCAACAAACAGGAAGTACTCATTGAGGATGTAGCCGGCCATCTGACTATTGCTACCGGCCGACCGGTACTCTATGAAATGAGCCGGGAAGAGGAAATGATCGCCTCCCGCTCGAGGCATCCGATGCGTGTACGCATGAAAACGGGTGTCAAAAAGGATGGCACGATCACAGCCAACGCCATGTATGCACTTTCGGATACAGGCGCTTACGGCTGCCATGCCCTGACCGTAACCGGCAATACAGGGCATAAATCCATGGGGCTTTATGTGGGTGATGGCGAATTCCGAAAATCGCCCAACATTCGTTTCTACGCCGATATTGTTTACACAAACACCCCCCCCGCTGGGGCATATCGCGGGTATGGAGTTCCACAGGGCTACTGGCCGTTGGACCGGCACCTTGAGATGATCGCAAGAGAACTTAAGCTGGATCCTATCGAATTCAGGCTAAAAAATGCACTGCGTACTGGTGAGTTCCATCCTTTTAGCACAGCCTGGAACGAAGGCCGTGAACCTGTACCTGAAGTCATCCAGACCGTTGGATTGGTGGAATGTGTTGCCCAAGGCAAAGCAGCCATCGGCTGGGACCAGAAATTTGACAACCCCGACTGGCATACCGTGCCAAACCAACCCCATTTGCGCAGAGGAATTGGTGTAGCGCTTGTGATGCAAGGGACAGCGATTCCATATCTTGATATGGGAAGCGCAAGCCTGAAGATCAACGATGATGGTTCATTCAATTTGCTGATTGGTGCTACAGATCTTGGCACCGGCAGTGATACCGTTCTGGCACAGATGGCCGCTGAAAAGCTGGGC
>DATIUL010000215.1:0-3694 GCA_035466865.1 Anaerolineaceae bacterium
CCTGCTGCACGATCTGATTTTTATTGCCCAGTCGGGGGCGGCATGACGCACAAGGTTTATATCGGTTTGGGCACCAATCTCGGTGACCGTCAGGCAAACCTGCAGCACGCCATGGATGCACTGACGCCGAAGGTAAGCGTCTGTAAGGCCTCGTCCTTGTATGAGACTGCTCCCTGGGGCTTTACCAACCAGCCCAATTTTATTAATCAGGTCTTGGAATGTGAAACCGCTCTGACACCATTGCGGTTGCTCAATTTCCTCAAAAAAATTGAGAAGGATCTTGGCCGGGTGGAAAACTTCAGGTATGGCCCGCGCCTGATAGATCTGGATATTCTTTTCTTTGACGATTTGGTGATGCGCACTGACCGGCTTGAAATCCCGCACCCGCGCCTGCATGAGCGCGCCTTTGTGCTGGTACCTTTGGCCGAGATTTCCCCTGACTTGGTGCACCCGGTGTTGGGAAAGACGGCAGCAGCGTTACTGGCAGCTGTTCCGGATAAAGAGAGCATCCAACCATTATGAACCAGGCAATCGGGCTACTGAGCGATTATTAAGTTTCTTCCAATAAGTAATTTTGGTGTTACTGGTAACACTTAGGCGATAATATTGGACAATAGAGAAGGTTTTTGGTGAAATGGAAGAACAGCAGGTTTTTCATGAATCCACGATGATTTATTAATGAATACAGGATAATCTAAGTTACTACTCCTGAAAGGTCTAATTAATATGTTAAGTCAGTTGTCCTTATTCCAGATACTTAAGATTCTTGTCTCATTGTTCCTATTTGTTGCACCAGGATACATAGTCCTAAAATTACTCCTTCCGAAGACTAAACTATTCTTGGGCACAAGGGTAATTATTTCGTTTTCCCTAGCAATCGCAGTGTGGATAATTGGCTTTCTCTGGTTAAAACCATTGTCTATTCAATTAACTCAAAATTCAATCAGATTGATTTCATTATTAATGGGCTTGATTGCGCTCATATTGTTTGCTCGCGGAATTAAAAAAGAGGTTGTGGATAGAGTTTCGAGGACAGAGCGGATATTTTGCGTCGTGCTTTTGGCAATAGCCTTGATTAGCATGACAGTGCATCTTTATGCGTTTCGAAACGAAGTTGTTGGCCCGGGTGTCGACAGCATGCACCACACATTAATCCCAGACCTGATCATTAAGAACGGTATGTTGCCTTCAAATTATGAACAATATGCCCCGGTGCTAACCTTCAGCTACCATTTTGGTTACCACATTTTTATTGCAGTACTCAGCCTTTTAAGTGGGGTTAAAACGACCGCTCTTGTAATTGCCTCAACAGGCATATTAATGGCAATGATTACTTTTGCTGCTGGAGCTGTTGTCTTTCAATTTACCAGGAAAACGGTTCCTTCATTGATCAGCGCGATGGTTATAGCTGGTATTTTTTGTTTTCCATCGTACACGGTCTATTGGGGCAGGTTTCCTCAGTTGCTTGGCACAATTATTGGCTTCGCCTGGATTTCCTGTCTGGATTTCTGGCGAAGAGAAACGCAACAGAGTTTCAAACTGGCACTTCTTTTGGGTCTTATGACTCTAGCATTGTTTATCTCGCACTATCGAATTTGTACTGCATTTCTATTTTTTGGAATCATTTACCTTACGTTTAATATTCAAATATTCAAAAGTAAGCAAAGAATCGGAGAGGTATTTCTTGCAGTTACTGTGTTTGCCGTTGCCACTCTACCTTGGTTGATCAATTTATTGCAGGCACCTGGCATCGGCTACCCGTTTCAAATGGTAGAAAATGGGACAGCGATCAATAACTTATTTTTTTCGCTTGATCGCCTGGGCCCTTATATCAAAGATACTTTATCGATCACGATTATTGCCTTAACCATAATATTTCTATCATTGGGCATAATCCGGAAAAACAAAGAGATTATCATTTTGGGGATATGGGTAGTCATTATGATAGTCGTAACCCGCCCTGCAATTCTTGGCAATTACATCGATCCAGTCTCAATGGCCATGGCCTCATACGTTCCACTTTCTCTGATTATCGGGTTAGGTTCTGCTGAATTATTTCAAATATTACCGGCTAAAATGAATCTTGGCGTGCAAGTAATATTCATTCTGTTAAGCATAGCAGGGCTTGTTCAAGGCTTTAACCGTTGGGCAAATATAGATCTCAGTTTGAATACTTTTGTAAACACTGGTGATCTTAAAGCTGCTGAATGGATCAAGGCCAATACGCCATCAAACTCAAAATTTCTCATATATCCATATAAATTTGAGTTTTCTGATGAAATGGTTGTCGGTCTTGATGCGGGATATTGGTTACCCGTGATAGCCCAAAGAGCCACAACAGCCCCGCCTATGGTCTACAACATTGAGCGGTTAAGTGCTCCCGCGGCGAACTTGGATTCTGTAAAGGCGGCAAGTGTTGCGGCAGATCTGAGAGATGTAAATAACTTGGAATGGTTAAGATCAAAGGGTATCGAATATTATTATCTTGATACCCAAAAAAACTATCCCGCAAATACTGCGGTAATCCTAAGCCAGGGGTGGAAGATTGTTTATAGTGCTGAGCAAGTGACCATTTATAAGCTGAAATGAACGCTAATAATTTGTGGAAACGCTTGGTCAGATCTACTACTAACGATGCTGTTGAAACGGCTATGTATTTGACTGATTTACGTAAAGCGCGGAAAATTAATTCTGATATTACTGGTGAAATTACCTTTCAGTCATCATTCCAAAAAGATTTTTTTCTTAATGGAGCGATTATAGATTATGGTCATCTAGTAGCAGTCGATGGACTTGTAGGCTCGTTTTTACATCTTTACCAACGTGGCTTAAACCAACTTCCCCTTGGCGGAATTTTTGAGATTGCCCTTGAGATGGACCGTTCAGTATTTGTGAAGACCAGTGCAGAATTGCTGGCGACCGTTCCAGATAAAGAGAGCGACCAGCCCTTATGAACCAGGCGCTTGGACTGCTGGGGGTTTTTCTCCCCGGTTTGTGCTGGTGGGCCTGGCTGGGCCGGGATGATGACGACCCAGGTGAAAGCCTGGCGCTCATCTTTGGGGTGAGCATGGCAACAGTGGCGCTAGCTGCGCTGCACTTCTATTTGCTCAAACTGCCATTCGGCCCCCATAAACAGCTGGCTTATTGGATTGGCGCACCGATCGTTTTTGCCCTGGGTTTAGTTTTCCGATGGAAACAGCATAAATTTGATTGGAAGGTGCTGCTTGCGCTGGGGCTTTTTGGCGGTCTGGTGGCTTTTCGGCTCTGGCAAGCGCGGGAACTGGTTCTGCCCAATTGGGTGGACTCGCTTCACCACTCGCTGATTGTGCGTAAGATGGTTGAGGCTGGGGGATTAACCTCTACACTGGAACCCTACTTGCCCGGCAATTTCTACTACCACTTTGGCTTCCATACCTTTACCGCCCTCTACTCTCTCTTGAGCAAGCAATTTGCACCTTTCGCGATACTTTTTTTGGGGCAGGTGATCAGCGCAGGCGTAAGCCTATCTATTTATGCCTTCACGAGAACACTGACCAGAGATTGGAAAATAGGTCTGCTGGCAGCATTGCTTTCTGCTTTAGCTACCAAGATGCCGGGCTACTATGTTACCTGGGGGCGTTACACGAGGTTGGCGGGCATGTTGCTGATGCCGCTTGCCATGGCTTTTGGATTGAAGGTTCTGCGGGGCGAACGC
>DATIUL010000216.1:0-11195 GCA_035466865.1 Anaerolineaceae bacterium
TTCCACAGCCCTGTCTGATACTATCCGCAAGTTTTTTCCCGGTCTGGGTGTGGTTATCATCGGTCTGGCTGGTATGGTTGGCGCTCTTACGTCTGTCAATTCATCAATGCTCTCAGCAACGCGTGAAACCTTCACGCTCAGCCGTGATGGCGCCTGGCCTAATTTTCTTTCCCGCCTAAACCGTGTACGTGTACCGTTTATGGCAATCATATTTATCGGCGTTGTCTCGATATTGATTACCAGTTTTGGTTTGGTGGAATTCCTTAGTTACATTACATCGGCGGGTTATCTTTTTGTGCTCTTCTTTTCAAATCTTGCCATGATTCAGCTACATCGCAAATACCCTTACTTACACCGGCCTTTTAAAGCACCTTTGTTCCCATTAACTCCAATCCTTGCTTCGATCACCTGCCTTGTTATCATTGTGTTTTCTGATGGGAAAGCCCTACTCTTCACCGGAGCTGTCATTCTTGCATTTTCTCTTTATTATGTGGTTCGTTTGGGGGTAAATGCCTGGACAGAAGAGCGCAAGCGCAGCCTGTCGCCTGGGCGTTATCGCCTGCTGGTACCTTACCAGCAGAACGAACAAATGGATAACGTTGTCAAGTTAGGCGCAATCTTGGCCAAAGCCCGCCAGGATACCACTATGTGCATTCTGCAAGTTTTACCTGAAACTACTGACAAAGTGGAGCACGAAGCTAATTCCAGGCAACTGGACGAGTCCAACCGCTACATTCTAAGGAAGTATGCCAATTACGCCATCGATAATAATGTGCCGCTCTACAGTAAAATCGTCAGCGCGGAGTCGCTCGCTCAAGGTATTCTGGACGTAACCAGAATGGACAACAACGTGCAGTTAGTCATTTTCAGATGGCCTGAAAACCCAAACGAATTTGCGAAATTCCGCAACAGCATTGAAGAAATTGCCGTCGCTGGCATTGTTGATATTGGTGTGCTTTACGACAAAGGCATTGATAAACTGGAGCATATCCTGGTTCCGGTCGGCGGGGGCTACCACTGCCGCCTGGCAATCCATATTGGTGATGACCTGGTGGATGAGGAAAATGAGCAGGTTGACTACCTACGTATAGTACCTAAAAGCTTGGATGGCAGCCTTTACGAAGACCAGATGGCTTACTTGCAGGAAATTGTAATGACCGAGTTGGAAGAAATCCCAGGCAACGTCGGGCTGCATATTGTTGAATCCGATAGTGTTTGCGAGGCCATTGTTGAAGAAGCTAAGAATTATGGTTATGACCTGGTTATCATCGGTTCGCACGAAGGCGATCCGACCGATCAAGCGCTCTTTGGCGAGCTGGTTGAAACAGTGAGGCTGGAAGTGCCATGTTCCACCCTGATAGTGCGCCATCACGAAACCCGGGCAGGCTCCTGGCTGCGCAAGCAGTTGAAATCAAAATCTGCCGAGGATAGTCGGTAGCCCAAGCCTGATTTGGCTATCTAAGTATCTGCTAAGCTCGCGCTGAAGGGTATTCTTCTCAATCATGAGATAGCATGATTGGGGACCCCCCAGCTCGCGTTTGATCCAAATTTCTGAATTTTATTGAGGCTCCATGTGAGCCTCAATTTTTTTATTGGTCATTGTGAGGGAAATGTTGATGTCATTTATAATCTTAATGCTCAAACAGATCTGAGAATTGAGAAGGTGAAATGCCAAAGAGAACGTTGAAGAGACAATTCAGTCTTTTACAAACCATCATGCTTGGCACGGCTGGTGCCTTGGGCATGGAAATCTTTGTGCTTACTGGCCATTCGGCTGCAATAGCCGGGCCGGCTGCCGTTTTAGCGGTCATCCTCGGTGGTATCCTGAGTTTTGCAATCGCCCTTAACTACTGCGAGTTGGCCACCACCTACCCAGAGACGGGTGGGGCAATGACCTATGTGCGGGAAGCTTGGGGCAAGGGTTTGCTGGCATTCCTGGTAGGCTCGATGGATAGTATTTCTTCCACCTTTTATACCGCCCTTTCTGCTGTCGGTTTTGCTTACTCAGCCTCTGTATTTATCCCCAATTTACCCATTGTTCCGGTCGCGATCGGGGTGATCATAATCTTTACAACCCTGAACATTCTCGGGGTTACCAAGGTTGGCAATTTGCAGCTGGTGATGGGGGCAGGTTTGGTAATAGCCTTCACAATTTATATTGTGGGTGGCTTTGTGTCGCCTAATGGCTTCCACCCCCAAACTTTGTTGCCGAATGGGCGCTGGTTTGTTTCGGATAATCCCCTGACCAATCTTGGTATCATGCTACGCACCCTGGCCTTGATCTACGCGGCCTATGTGGGTTTTGAAGTCATTGCTGACGATGCCGAGGAAATCAAGAACCCCACAAAAAACATACCGATTGCCATCCTGGTTAGTCTGGCTATCATTACGCTTATTTACAGTCTGTCTACGGCTGTTGCTTTGGGTACTCTTCCGTACACCGAACTGGCTGGCTCCTCTACAGCCATTTCTGATACGGTTCGAAAATTTTTCCCCAGTTATGGTATTGTGTTGGTTGGTATTGCTGGTATGGTTGGCTCGCTCACCTCGGTCAATTCAGCCATGCTTTCAGCGACGCGTGAGAGTTTTACGCTCAGCCGTGATGGCGCCTGGCCAAACATCCTCTCCCGTCTAAATTGGGTGAGGGTGCCTTTCGTGGCCATCATTTTTATTGGGGTCGTATCCATACTAATCACCAGTGTTGGCGTGGTGGATTTTCTGAGTTACATCACCTCCGCGGGTTACTTGTTTGTCCTTTTATTTTCCAATCTCGCCATGATCCAATTGCATCGTAAGTACCCCTACTTGCACCGGCCCTTCAAAGCTCCGTTATTTCCCTTGACTCCCATCGTTGCCTCACTCACCTGCCTGATTGTCATCCTCTTTTCTGATACAAAGGCTTTGCTCTTTACAGGAGCAATCGTTCTCCTATTTTCTGTCTATTATTTTGTTCGTTTGGGGGTACATGCCTGGTCTGAAGAGCGTAAGCGCAGTCTTTCGCCTGGGCGTTTCCGCCTGATAGTTCCATACCAACCCAACGAGCGTATGAACAGTGTGGTTAAATTAGGCGCAATCCTGGCCAAAGCACGGCAGGATACCACCATGTGCATCCTGCAGGTCCTGCCTGAAAGCAGTAATAAAGAGGAGCGTGAGGCCAATTCCAAGCAAATTGATGCCTCCAACAGTTACATCCTGCGGAAATTCATCAATTATGCAGTCGATAATAATGTTCCACTTTACAGCAAAATTGTGAGAGGTGAGAGCCTCGCTCAGGGAATCCTGGATGTCACACGTATAGATAACAACGTACAGCTTGTCATCTTCAAGTGGCCTGAAAACACCGATGATGAGGAGGAATTCCGCAGCACCATTGAAGAAATCACCGCGGCTGGCCTTGTCAATATTGGCGTGCTTTACGATAAGGGTATTAATAGATTGGAACATATCCTGGTTCCGGTAGGAGGGGGCTACCATTGCCGCCTGGCCATCCACATTGGCGATGATCTGGTGGATGAAGAAAACGAGCAAGTTGACTACCTGCGGATTGTCTCCAAAGGTCTTGAAAAATCTGTTTACGAAGACCAAATGGCCTATCTGCAGGAAATTGTGATGACCGAATTGGAAGAAATCCCTGGCAATGTTGGTTTGCACATCAGCGAAGCCGATAGTGTCGCCAATGCCATCATTGAGGAAGCCAAAAGCTATGCCTATGACCTGGTTATTATCGGTGCTAACGAGGGCAGTAATGCTGACCAGCCCCTCTTTGGCGACCTGGTTGAGAAGGTGCGGCTGGAAGTGCCATGTTCTACACTAATTGTGCGTCACCATGAAACCAGGGCAGCCTCCTGGCTGCGTAAACAGTTGAAGTCCAAGGTGGCAGAGGAAGGTTCAGCGGCTTGAGCCATTTCATCTAATTAAATTTGAGTAACAAAATCAAACCATCTCTTGCTTTTATTTATCAGCCTGGCTTCCGCAACGAGAAGCCAGGCTTTTTGTTGGGAATTTCCCACTATAATTAGGTACTCTGCTTATCTGGCCTGAAGGAGCGACCTTTGCCCGAGCCCAAAATTCACCTTGCCTTCCGATTCCACGGTAATTTTTACCATTCCTACCGCGGGGATACGCCGGATGAACTGGGTTTTGGCACGGATATTCGCATTATTAGAAACACCCTGCATGTACTTGATGCGTTCAATGCCCGGGGTGTACCTGTGCGCGGCACCTGGGATTTTGAAAATTACTTTTCTCTTGAAAAGATAATGCCAGAATACTGCCCGGACCTGATTGAGTCTATGCAAAGGCGGGTGGCCGCGGGGCTGGATGAAGTTGAGTTCATGTCTTACAACAATGGCTTCATCAATGCCCATAATCCGGCTGAGTTTGAGCATGCCATGAGCCTTGCAAGGTCCAACCCGCAGGGTTCTGGCCTTGCCGATCTTTTTGGTGAGAATGTAAGCAACATTGTGCGCCCGCAGGAAATGATGTACTCGCCAATTCATCTCAAGCTGTACAACCAGGCAGGCATCCGGGCCATCAGCCTTTACTACTCGGCAGTGCCCTTCAATGCACTCAGTAATTTCATACCACTGCTGAGCGAGGAGGAACGTTATAACCCGCTCACGCTCAGTTACCCTGGCATCGAGGAAAAAATGACCCTGCTGCCAGCCTATAACATCGGCGACCTTGTGGATCACATCAGCCTGAAACGTTGGTTGAAAGGGATGCGCAAAGCCCAGCTTAAGAGCGCTCAACCTAAAGATATGCTTCTCATCCTGGATCAGGACGCTGACGACTCCATTTGGTTTGGTTACGGCGCTCCAAAATGGGTGAAGAAGATTTACCCTGACCTCTTTGGTTTGGAAGGCCTGGTTGAAAGCGTAAGGGATCTGGAGTTTCTCGATTTCTCAACCCCCGGCCGCTATCTACAGAACCACCAGCCACTCAAGGAAGTCAGTTTTGGCCAGGATACCGCGGATGGCAGTTTTGACGGCCTGGCGAGTTGGGTTGAAAAATGGTCTAACCATCAGCTCTTTACCGGGTTGGAGCGTTCACGGTTGATGGATTTACAGACACAAGGATTTGCTTCAGCCAGCGACGTTGCAGTGCAGGGGCGTCTGCAGGATACACTGGAGAGGCGTGTAAAGATCCTCAGCACCACCCATTTTGGGATGGCTGCACCGGTGATGAACCTAGCACGCGAAAAGACCGCCGCGGCACTGGTGGAGCAAATGGTTGCATTGTCCAGCTCTGGTCTGCAAGCTGCCTTACCACCAGCCCCGGTGGATGGCTTCACGCTAACGGATTATCCGCGAGGTGTAAGCAACGCAGCCATCCAATTTGAGCCCAAGCCTTCCAGGCAATTGATTCAATTAGTTCTGAAAGATGCAGGGTCAATTGCCACCCAGAGCTTGAAAAGTAACGGCGAAGACGTAGAATTCGCCATCCTGCACCGTGAAAGCCAGGATTTGTTGGTCTTTAAGGAATTTTTCCAGCCATTGGAAACCAAACATTACCAATTTACGAAAATTTCCAACAAGGGACAACGTCCAATTGGCAGGCTTGAAGCCAATCCAGCTATGCTGACCAACGGCTTGCTTCAACTTTCTCTGGATGCAGAAGGTCAGATTTCCGGGTTTTCCGCATCAGAGCAAAATCACAATCCGTTTAACTCAGCCGTCACAGCCGTCAAATATGGCGGCAAGCAGTACCCTATCAGTCGCTGGGAAATAACACTTGCTGAAGTGTTTGGCCCGTTGGCCCGATTGAATCGCCAGGGTGCAATCACGCTCCCTGGGGGCTATCAAGCAACAGTCAAACAGGAATTCCTGTTGGTCGAGGGGTTGCCATACCTATATTTTTGGACGCATCTGCAATTGCCCCGCACTCCGGATAAGGGTTTCAATAGGGGCAAAGCCCAGCGTTTGCAGCAGGCTTGGGATGTCCGCTGGCAAGAGCTTACGCCTTTCGAAATCCGGCCGGTCTTTGAACAGCCTGATAAGGTGCAGATTTGGAAGCACGATTACTGCGGCCAGGTAACGCATTACTCTCCTGATTACTCAGCCTTCACCCCCAACCAGAGCCTGGCAAGCATCAACAACCACATCACCAATGCCTGGGTGGCCATTTCTGATGGTTCCTCAGGCTTATTGCTTGCTCAAAACACGGACTACATGGCAAATGTGGCCTTCTGCCCCATACGCTCTATCCATGGCCGCAATGGGTTGGAATACCGTTTGAATCCGTTTGGAACCTACACAGGCAACCAGTACCGTTACGCCTTGTCAAAAACTGGCCTGGGGCGCTTCCTGGCAACCAGGGTGGCTCCAGCCGGGCAGCTTGACCCCCTTGCACCCTCATACAACGGCCGCAGCCTCAGCTTTATGCTAATGCTTGCTCCGTACGAAGGGGCTGCTCCTGGGGAAAATCTGCAGGCAGACGCGCAAGCATTTGCTTACCCGGCTGCATTCAATGGGGATGAGAAACTCTTAAATCTGCCTTCCCATCGCGGTTGGCAGCCAACGGGATCGGGTGAGAACCCCGATGGCCTTGGCCCGGGTAATGCATACCTGACGGGAAATTCCAATGGCATTAACAAAGTACCGGATAAGCAGGAAAGCATCAATACCACTTCAATTATCGGCGAAGAGGCAGAACCTGCTGCAATTGTGCCAACCCGGAAACAAAAACCAGCCCCAAAACCCCTCAAACCGATCTGGCGCATCCTGATGCTGGTCTTTGTTCTGGCCGTCACGGTGGCGCTTTTTATTTTGAGAGAAAAATTGCAGAGCCTGCAGAACTACGGCTACGCGGGCATCTTTGTGTTTTCGATTGCCGCTAATGCCACCATTATCTTGCCAGTGCCAGGTGTAGCCTTTACTACGGCCATGGGTGCCATTTTCACTCCCTGGAAAGTGGCTTTGGCTGCCGGTACCGGGGCCGCCATCGGCGAACTTACTGGTTACGCGGCTGGCTTCAGCGGGGAAGGCTTTATATCAAATAACAAGTTTTACACAAAACTTCTCAACTGGATGCAGAGCCATCCCAAATGGGCTTTTGGGATGATCATCCTTTTGGCTTTCATCCCCAACCCCTTGATGGACGTGGCCGGCATGGTCAGCGGCGTTTTGCGCATACCGGCCTGGAAGTACCTGCTGGCGTGCGCGATTGGAAAAATCGGGAAAATGATGCTTTTTGCCTACGCAGGCAGGCTTTCTTTCAACCTTTTTGAGGCCAAGTAGGTCAACTCTTTTACTCGTATCTACCGATTTCGATGAGTTTGCTAACGATAACGATACGGTCGTCCCTGGCGTTATTGGTACAGGTATAGAGGCTCAGGAAGCGGTCGCTTTCCTTGAGTTCGACATCTGTCCTAAACTCAGCCTTGGTGTTAAGTTTGGTGAGATATTCTATTAGGTCTGCGTCAGTCTCAAAATTGGGGACCAGCAGGGTTGGGTCGTCAGGATTGGTGATCATGACCGCGACAATCTGGGCCCGATAAATGGCCGTTGGAGTGTAGAGGTAGAACTCAGGGTTTTCAGCCAGGAAGCGCTTGTTCCGGAAACGGACCAGGTTGCTGAACATGCGCCCGTTATCAAAATTATGACCATAAATCACCACATTTTGGTCGGTCATATCCAATTTGAAGCGCATGTCAAAATAGATGGAACCCATCTTGGCTTCTTTTTTATCAAATCCAATTGTCAGGTAGTATTCGTTATCTGGCCCCAGCAGCACCGGATGGTTGATTCCAGCAGCTTCCACTTCAATCCAGGCTTTAATATCCGGATTGATAGTTTGCAGAGCCGTAAAATCTTGTTTGAAATCTTTTGATATACGGGCAAACTCGGCCGCGTAAGGGTTAGGGGTTTTGGTTGGAATGACCGTACTGGTGGGTGAGGGTGTTTTAGTCGGGGTAGTTGTTGACGGCTCCAGGGTCGGGCTTGGGGATGGGGTGGCAGTTGATGTATTCTGATTAGCCTCTGCAAGCGCGGGGCGAGGGTTTCTTTCAGATGAACCACACGCAACCAAAATAAAACAGGCCGCGATAATTAATATCTGCAAGCCAAAATGACTGGCCAAAGACTTTATAGCCACTGCGCAAGCCTTCATTACCCAATTTTAACTGAAAATTCAAGAAATATATCCAGATATAGAGATTGCGATAGATAAATATGGCAGCATGCAATAAAATCAAAAGAAAATTCCCTTCATCGAGATTTGAGGGGTCGATCGGACAGGTTCTGAGGGATGAAGACAGCTTGGTATTTTGGGCGTAGGCGAATAATTCACGCCTTTTTAATTAGCTCTCTTATTACTGGCCTAATGCTCAGCCAGGTGGCAGCCGCGCCTATTATTCCAAACCTTCCTACTAACAGCCGAATCAGTTTGAAAAAGGTCGAAAACTCTGAGACAGGCCGGTATTTTATCTTCTTTGATGGCGAGTCTGCCCTTCAGGCCACCAGGGCGAAGAAAGGTCAAATTCAATCGGCATCTGTGCAAAACCAGGTGGCTGGTGTTCGGGCTTTCCAGATACAAGAACTGAAGACAATTGAGAAACTAATCGGTAGAAAGCTGCAGGAAAGCAAGCACTTTGACCTCATTCTGAACGCGGTGGCTGTTCCCCTTTCTTTGGAAGAAGCCGTGCTGATCGCCTCCTTGCCGGGTGTGAAAGACGTGCTGCCCGTGAGGACGGTGGAACTGGCCACGGATGCAGGCCCTGCCTGGGTGGGTGCTCCGCAGGTCTGGGATGACCCTGTCTTGACTGCATCAAAAGTTTCCATGGGAGAAGGGGTCATCATCGGCATGCTGGATACGGGTATCAATTTTGATCACCCATCCTTTGCCTCCGACTCTGCCTTCTCCGGCGATACCAGCGGATACGTTTTTCCAGTACCAGCCCATTATTTTGGTGTTTGCGATGATCCAACCTCGCAGTTCTTTGGTAAATGTAATGACAAGCTCATCGGAGCTTATTCGATGACCCGAGAAAATTTATTACCGAACAGCATTTCTCCAGAAGATGATAATGGACACGGCAGCCATACGGCGAGTACGGCCGCAGGCAATCGTGCCATAACCGTAAATTTTAACGGAGTCAATACAAAAATTAGCGGTATGGCGCCGCGGGCTCAAATAATCGCTTTTGATGTTTGTAAGGGCACTTCTTGTCTTGATGATGCCATTGTTGAAGCTGTCCAACAGGCATTACATGATGGCGTTGGGGTCATTAGTTATTCAATATCCAGTATGAATGGTCCATACGTTGACCCCATAGAATTGGCATTCCTGGAAGCCTTTAAGGCTAATATCTTTATTGCTGCCGCTGCTGCCAATTCATATGGACCTACAAAAGGGTTGGTAAATCATCAAGGCCCCTGGGTTAGTACTGTCGCCGCAACTTCTCATAACCGCAGATTCCTACCCGGGCCAGACATTCGTGCCAGTTTTTCACTCCAAGGTCCCGCGGCTGGCGGCCTGGAAGTAATAAAACCAGATCTGGCTGCTCCAGGATTATTCATCCTGGCGGCAAATAAGGATGGGAGGGTCGATGAGAACCATTCCAGAGAGGTCTATTTAGAAAACGGCACGTCCATGTCCACACCATTTGTGGCTGGGGCAGCGGCCTTGCTGATCTCCGCTCATCCCGATTGGACCCCAGCCGAAGTCAAATCCGCGCTAATGCTCACCGCTAAAACCGCTGGCATGCAAAAAGATACTGCCGGTACTCCTGCTGACCCTTTCGACATTGGCAGTGGCAGAATTCAAGTAGCTTTGGCCAATGCCACCGGCCTCGTAATGGATGAAACTGGCGTGAATATGACCAATGCCAATCCTGAGTATGGTGGAGACCCAAAAACGCTCAACCTGCCCACTATGCAGAATAATTTTTGCCTGGAAGCCTGTTCATGGACACGCACAGTTAGAAGTACGAACACGCACGCGGTAACATACACCGTGGTCAGTCCCAGTTGGGTTATCGTCGAGCCATCGCAATTCACCATTACCCCAGGCGCATGGCAAAGCCTCAGAATAACCGCCCACACTACCGGCAAGCCCTTGCAGGCATGGTACTTTGGGCAGGTTGATCTAACCCCAGATACGCTTAATGCAAGCTTGCCCGCTGTGCACTTCACAACGGCAGTGTACACACCAATTCCATATTATTTTCCATATATCATCAAATAAGCGGCTTGAAACCGGTCTTCTAATCCTGTAAAATTGCCGGCATTATGATTTTGGCTGATTCCCATATTCATTCCAAGTTTTCTCTTGATTCAAGCGCCAGCCTGGAGTCGATGGCAGATGCTGCCATCGAGCAAGGCTTAAAATACCTGACTTTCACCGACCACTGTGACCTGGACTATCCCAACCCCACGGATCCAAACCTGTTTTTACTTCAAAAGCCGCCATATTTTGCAGCATTAGAAGCTCTGCAAGAGGTTTACAAAGGCAAATTGGAGGTTCTTATTGGTGTCGAAATCGGCCTTGGGTCGGACCAGGCGGAGGCTATCACTGCCTTTGCGGATGGCGAACCTTTTGACTTTGTCATTGGTTCCTCGCATGTTGTCCATGGCAAAGACCCTTACCTGCCAGGATATTTTGATGGAATCACCGAGAGCGAAGGTTACCTCCGCTACTTCCAAACCATCCCTGAAAATGCCCTGGCTATAAAATGCTACAACGTCTACGGCCATATGGATTACGTTGTGCGCTATGGTCCGAACAAGGATCTTGATTACAATCCCAGTGACTATCAGGATATCTTTGATACCGGTCTTAAGACCATCATTTCCGATGGCAAAGGGATTGAACTAAACACTGGCGGTTGGACGAGAGGCCTCAGGCAAGCCCATCCGCACATTGACATCCTGAAACGCTACAGTGAATTGGGCGGGGAGATCATCACTGTTGGCAGCGACTCCCATTCTCCCGGCTCAGTTGGGTATGGATTTGCCCAGGCTGAAGAGCTCTTGAAAGAAGTTGGTTTCAAATACTACGCTGTCTACAAAGCACAAGTACCGCATTTTTTCCCTTTATGATTTAACTTGAAAGGTAGGTAAATAATGCAACTACGAAAAGTTCAACGCATCGTTCGTGGTTCTCCAGCCGTTGATGGCGCTGGCGTGCGCCTGGTGCGCGTATTGGGACCATCCACGATTGAAGATTTTGACCCATTCCTGATGTTGGATTCCTTT
>DATIUL010000217.1:0-8856 GCA_035466865.1 Anaerolineaceae bacterium
CAATGTTGATTTTGATGTTTTTTCGGGCGAGGTACACGCTTTATTGGGCGAAAATGGGGCAGGCAAAAGTACCCTGATGAAGGTGCTTTATGGGATGTACAAACCAGACGCTGGGCGTATTCTGTTGGATGATAAGCCAGTACAGATTACCTCGCCGACGGTGGCTATTAAACACGGCATCGGCATGATCCATCAGCACTTTATGTTGGTACCCACGCTTACGGTAGCAGAAAATGTGGCTTTGGGCCTGGCATCCAGCCGCGGACCTTTGACGGACCTTGATCAAGTTTCGCAGAAAATCCTTGCACTGGGTGAAAAATTCAACCTTAAAATCAATCCGGGCAATTACATTTGGCAACTTTCAGTTGGTCAGCAGCAGAGGGTTGAGATTATCAAGGCACTTTATCGCGGAGCTTCGCTTTTATTACTTGATGAACCGACAGCTGTTTTGACCCCACAGGAAGTGGACGAGTTGTTTGTCATCATGCGCCAGATGTTGAAGGACGGTTACGGGCTGGTATTTATCTCTCACAAGCTGCACGAAGTGGTGGAGATTTGTGATCGGGTGACCGTTTTACGCAATGGAAAAAAGATTGGCACAAAAGAGGTTTGTGAGGTCAACAAACAAACCCTTGCCAATTGGATGGTCGGCAGGGATATTGAATTCATCTCAAGCAGCAAACTCCAGAAACCTGGCGAAGTACGGATGGAGATGGTGGACGTATGCTGCGACAGCGATCGCGGCACTGAGGGGCTGTGTGGTATCAACCTAACGATCAGGTCTGGTGAGATCTTGGGTTTGGCCGGTGTTTCTGGGAATGGCCAACCTGAACTGGCTGAAACGCTGGCAGGCTTGCGAACAATCAGAAGTGGCAAGATTTTTCTTGAGGGAGAAGACGTCACCAATAACCTTCCAGGAACATTGACCGAGAAAGGCTTGTCCTACATCCCGGAAGAACGTATGAAAGATGGCATGATTCGCAACTTCAACATCTCTGAAAACCTGATTTTGCGGGAGCACCACAAGTATCCCTTCTCCTCACATGGTTTTTTGCGCATGAAGTTCATCGAAGAGCACTCCCGCCGCATGGTCAACCAATTCAACATAAAAACGCCTTCGTTGAACACGCAGACCCGCAGTCTCTCAGGTGGGAATATCCAGAAACTGCTGCTGGCCAGGGAGCTTTCACGCAAGCCCCGGGCGATCATCGCAGCGCAACCGACGCGCGGTTTGGATATCGGCGCCAGTGAATATGTGCACGAACAACTGCTCGAGCAGCGCGCTCTCGGAACGGCCATTCTGTTGATCTCAGAGGATCTCGATGAGATCATGGCGCTCTCCGATCGTATCGCGGTGATTTATGAGGGAAATATCATCGACATTCTTGATCGGGCCACTGCCACCAGGGAAGATATCGGACTGTTAATGGCAGGCGTTCATCCAGAGGATCAACTCGAGGTTCCAAAAGATAGAGGTTGCGAAATACCTGAGTGATCGTTTGAAATCGCGCAGTTTTGTGAAATCGTTTGTTTCGTCGGCTTCCTTGTCGCGCATAATTCGGTAAACATAGGTCAAGATCTCCCCAGTCTTGAAAATCCACACTTAGAAAAGTATGCATCAATTCCTGTCGTTCAGATAGCGATCCACTGTTTGTTGGTCGTTCTCTACAATTATCTGGAAGATCATGAACCCTCCCTCATCAAAGCGAAGATAAAAAATCCAGTAGACATCTCGGCGCATGCCAAATGGAATTCAAGTTAAGAGCTGGTTTCTACGTTGAACATCATCAATGCCCACGTGGTACTGCAGCAGCCTGGGCCAGCCCTTCTCAGAGCCTGGAGTCTATCGCTTGCAAGACACTCTCAGCCGGACAAAACAAGAACGCCCATTTTTGGGCGTTCTTGTTTTTATAAGCAGTGGTATTTCCGCTCTATATCAAGAGGCTTTCACCAAAGACGAATGCCTACAAGCCCAACATGAATTGGAAACTCAGATCCGGGAATCCTGGCAGGTTCTCGTGGGTAAAATCCGGGAAAATCTTCATGCTTTTGGAGCAACGCAACTTGTTATAGGCGGCAAACTGGGAAGATGGGGGGCAGATGGTGTCCATCAGGCCAATCCCCCAGAGTACATTTGCCCTAATGCGTGGGGCTAAATTCTGGATATCAATGTAGCCCAGAGTCTCAAATATTTTCTCTTCACGCGTGTGCTGCGGGTCGAAGAGGCGGAAGTACTCCTGCAACTCTGCGTAGGCATCCTTGGCTTGGTCCATCGACCAAACCCTTCTGTAATCGCTTAGGAATGGGTAAACAGGGGCTGCACGTTTAATGCGAGGTTCGAGGGCCGCGCAAGCCACGGTGAGCGCTCCTCCCTGGCTGGCTCCCATGGCGCCTACCCGATCGGGGTCTACTTCGGGCATTTCCATGACAATCTTAGCCAGCTGTGCGGTATCCAGGAAAATCTGTCGGAATAAGAGTTTATGAGTTGCACCAGCCACAGCCTCATCGAGACCGCGGATGATGTGCCCATGATGCGTATTGCCCTGCACACCGCCGACATCCTCTGAGAGCCCTCCTTGCCCTCGGCAATCCAGCGCGGCAACCGAAAAACCTTGTGAGACATAGCTCAGCTTATCCTGCCAATCCCCAGAACTGCAGGTGTAACCATGGAACATGAGTACCGCGGGATGGGGAGTTTTGGCGTTGCTGGGGCGCAGGTATTTGGCATGCACGCGTGCCCCTTGTACCCCGGTGAAATAGAGGTCAAAGCACTCGCAGCCGTTGGCCTGGAAGTCAGCCGGAATCAATTCAACTTTTGGGTCGATTGCGCGCATTTCTGCCAGCGAGGCATCCCAAAACGCGTCAAAACCTGCCGGTCTGGGGTTAACACCCTGGTATTTTTGTAGTTCTTCAAATGAAAGGTCAAAGGTTAATGGCATCAGGTTCCTCTTAGTCAAACTTTATTGTAGTTATTTCTGTATCAGTGTAAATTTTAGTTGATTACCTGTTATTCGAAAGTCCGTTCAACATTTACACCCACGTCCGTAAATGTAATTACCGAGCGGTTTTTTGTCAAATCTACAACTAAGGCCGCCTTCTTGCCTTGATTTTCCCAGGTTAACGAGATTTCCTGGTCGCTGCTTGGGTTGACGGTGAAGCTGCCGTTGAAGGCCGGGTGTGAATTTCTAAGTTGTATCAATCTGAGCAGTTTTGCCACGATAGGCCTTTTGACCTGCTTGTCAATTTCTTCAAGCGTGTAATTGTGGCGGTTAAGTTCCCGTCCTTCGCCGGTTCTGAGGGCTGAAGCTTCATCATTTTCACCTGCGAGTAAGCCCACATAGTAAATTTGCGGAATGCCTGGTGTAAAAAGCTGGATGGCCCGGGCAGCAAAGTAGGCCTCGTCATCACAGCCCAAGAGGGAGTAGATGGTGCCGCGGATCTGATGCACGTCAAAGCCGTCGGGGTCTTTGTGTTCAGCCGATAAGATGCGGCTGAAATTTGCACCCCTCTGACGGCAAACCTCAATAACATTCTTTGCATCCTCAGGCTGGTAAAGCCCATTCAGGTCAGGTTTGATGGGGATGCCGTCGTGGCAGTCCAGCATGGTAAATTGATTGTGAGGCCGCGTCCTCAGGTAATCCAGCAAGTATTTGCTGTTCTTGTTGATGAAGGTGTCCAGGATACTATAGGGCAGAATGAAATCGTAGATCCAGTAGCCCTTCTGCGCCAGGCGGTATTGCGTTTCGTATTCCGCGTGGATTTCAGGCAATAGTTCGATGCCCAGGGCCTTGGCCACGCCAGAAATCCATTCCAGGAATTCATAAATCTCAGGCTCAATAAAGAAACACGAAGTTCCGCGTTTCTTGATGACGTAACCCACCGCGTCGAGCCGCACAATTTTTACGCCATTCCGGCTGAAATTCTCCATAAAGCTGACGAACAGCTCCCTGGTTTCCGGCGAGTTAACGTCCAAATCGATTTGTTCTGATGGATTGGTCTTGCCAAATGTAGTCCAGACCTTTTCGGTCTGCCCAGTTTCAGTAATTTGAAACTCGGAAAATGGTTCAGCCCGGCGCAGGAACATTTTGGCGATGTCTTCTTGTCGCGGCTGCCCATCCGGCCAGAATTTATCCAGGGTGATAAAGAGATCCGCGTGTTTCGAGGCGCGTCCGTGGGCAAGAAAATCCTGAAAGTAAACCGATTTTGCTGAGATGTGGTTGACCATCAGGTCCAGCAGAATGGCATGGTTCTCACCGATCCGCTTCAGGTCTTGCCAGGAACCGAATTGCGGGGCCACTTCAAGGTAAGTGAGCGGGGCAAAACCACGGTCGCCCGAGGAGGGGTAGGGCGGCAAGATGTGGATACCGCCATCAAAAAGGCCCGGGAAGTACTTTTCCAACACAAATTGGAGGCTTTTCAGATCTCCCCCCAACGAATCGGGGTAGGTGATGAGTTGAACCTGGTTTTTGACAGTCAATGCAGCCTCCTAAGCAACGGTGCTTACTTCAAAATCGTCGTTTATCACAAAGTCAGCAAGTTGTTTGTGCCCGGCAATGATTTTGTGCTCGGTGGCCAGGATGTTTTCAGTAAAGGGGTCGTTCACTTCGTTGCCACGGTTACGTTTTTTGCGATCCTCCAGCGTTTTCAGCCAACTCCGGGCGATGAAAACCTTTGTATCCGCGTGCTTGAGCAGAGTGGTGTAGGTGCCCTCGGCTATAACCACCTTGACACCCTCCAGGCTGATGGTTTCGCTTTCGATCTTATCCGCGTCGTAATCTACTTGGGGTTTGGTAATTGCTATTGCACCGCTCTGTGCGTCGATGAGGTTTTGTTCCAGGATGGCAAAGTTCACTTCAATATGCGGCCCGAGCCAATTTGGGTCAGCTCGTCTTTTAGCGGTGTTGGATTTGGGGGGAAGAAAGAAATAATCATCCTGACCCAGGAGGACGGATTTGATACCAAGCTTTTCCAATTCTTTAGCAATCGCCAAGCCCGTCTCAGATTTTCCACTGCCGGATTCACCCGCGACCGTGATGACGAATCTTGTTGGTTTTACCCTGACCTTGTCAGCAATCTGAGCAACAATGATTTCAGCCACCCGGATGTGTTTCTCACTGAGTAAAATTACATCGCCTTTCATAAACACCTCACAAAATTTATTGCACTTTTCCAAATATTATAAAGATGTAAATTCCTAAAACCAAGGTCCAAAACAGTATTAAATTTCTTTCCCGCTCAACAAGCAATGCTCTGGAGTGCGACTGCAGCTCCAAAATTACCCTTTGACTGCACCTTGGATTAGCGCGGTGATAATCTGGCGTTGGAAGAGTATGAAAATAACAATTGTAGGCACCAAAATCAGGATGGTACCCGCGCAAAGCAGGGGAACATTGGTGGCATAGTGCCCCTGGAAAGCGCCTAAAGCGCCGGCCATTGTGCGCTTGAGTGGGTCTTCAACGAGCACTAAAGCCAGCAGAAACTGATTCCAGGTCCACACCGACATGAGAATCCCAAGAGACACAATGGGCGGCATGGCGAGTGGAACGTGTATGTGCCTGAAAAGGTCCCAAGTAGTGGCACCATCCACGCGGGCGGCCTCAGTGAGCTCAGGCGGCATGTTGACGAAGTGGGAGCGCATCCAATAGACCGCAAATGGCATGTACAGGCCTATCAACGGCAAGACGATGGCAAAGCGCGTATTGTAAATGCCAATTGCCCGCTCAATATGATAAAGGGGGATGATGATCCCTCCAAGGGGGAGCGTTAGCCCAAAAATGAACAAGACAAGGAGGAACCGCGAGCCCTTGATATTTAGGATGCTGATCGCGAATGCCGCCATTGTCGAGATGAGCAGCGACACTGGCACGACAGCCAGGAGGATGAAACTACTTGACCCTACCAGCACAGCCATGTTGGCTACTTTAAAGGCCTCAACAAAATTACCCCACTGGGGATCCGCAGGCCATTCAAGCCCTTTGGGGACCGTATTTGAGGGGTGCAGCGCCGTCATGAAAATGCTGATAAATGGGAGGATGGTGGCTACCATCATCACAAGCAAAAAAGTTCGTCCGATAAATTGTTCGCTACGGGAAACTTTCATCGTACCGACTCCCTGCTCAGGCGTTGGATTGGCAAAATGACGATCAATACCAGAAGCATGAGCATCACAGCCAACGCGGATGCCAGGCCTACCGCCCTTTGAGAAAAACCCAGGATGTATATCTGAATCCCCGGAACGGAGGTCGCGTTTCCGGGTCCTCCGGCAGTTGAAACCCAGACAATGTCAAACGCTGCCAGAGCGTTAATCACCGTAACCGTGAGGCAAACACCAATTTCCTGCCTCAGCAGTGGAACTGTAATATTGATAAACTCTGAAAACCAGGTGGCACCATCCATTCTTGCGGACTCATACAATGCCGGGTCAATTTTTGACATACCTGTCAACAAAAGTACCGTGCAGAAACCCAACAGAACCCAAATACCGATTACGCCAACTGAAGGGAGTGCAAAGGTAAAGTCACCAAGCCAGGCACGGCTAAGAACGCCTAATCCGATTGCATTAAGAATTTCATTTATCAACCCAGGAAGCGCCAAAAGCCATCCCCAAATAATCCCGGCTGCCACAAGAGGGATGACCTGGGGTAGGAACAGAACTGTACGGGCAACTGCTCCCAGTTGGCCGGTGGCCACACGGTTTATAACACTGGCGACAATCAGGCCCAGCCCCACTGGGACGAAGCTAAACCAAATAATTAATTTAAATGCATTGATAATGGACCCGAGTAAATTTGGAAATTGCAGAATTGTTAGGTAATTTTTTAGGCCCACCCAGGTCATTGGGCCAATACCGTTCCAGCGGAAAAACGAGAAAAAAATACTTAATAAAAGCGGGACTAAGACAAACAATGAATACATTAATAATGCGGGCAGTACAAACAGCCAATTGATGATGCCTTCCCGTCGGATCTTCCTCTTTAGAAAGATCCGACGGGATAAATTATGGGCCGCGGAACTGTCTCCAAGTGTCGATGGAGCAGTTGATGACATATTAATGGGAACAGGTGTCGTCACGCGGCCTCTTCAGTTACTGAGAAAGTTCTCTGAGATATTCAGCCTGAACGGCTTTGAGTAGACCAGCAGCATCTTGCTGGCCACCGACCATTTTTTGGAGTTCTGGCGTCCAGCCCTGAGCAAAGATAGCGCTGGTTGCATTGGCAATGAAGTCCATTGAATTTCCAGCCGCGCCTACAACAGGGCCGGCAGCCAGGGTTTCATTTGTGACAGAACCTTCAGCCGCAGCGGGCATCATGGCACCAGCAGGGCCACCAGGGTTGGAACCACCGATGTTGACGTTGATTGTCCGGGCTGCGTCATTAGAAGCTACCCAGGTGAAGAAGAAGGCAGCACAATCTGCGTTCTTGGCCTTGGTGGCAATACCGTAGGTGAGTGGAGCAGACATGGCAGCAGGTCCAGCGCCGGCCTCTAACGTGGGCATAAGGAAGAAGCCAACATTACCGGGCATAGCAGTGTCATAACCAGCATTCTGCCAGTCGCCATTGAAAGTAAAGACACCTTCGCCAGCGCCAAAGCGCGCTGCTGCATCGGTATACTCGATTGCATTAATATCAGTGGGGAAGTAGCCTTCTTTGATCCATTTTTCGAGGTGCTGAGCAGCGAGTAAGTTGGAAGGTGTGTCGATGGTGGCGCCTGGTTTGTTAAAAATCCAGTCGTTTATCGGAGCAACCGGACCGTAGGCGGCCATTAGTTGCTGCAGTGGGAAAGCTAAACCCATGCCACTCTTAGCACTGCCCCACATCATGATAGGCTGGAGCCCTGCGGCTTTGGCAGCTGCCAGATAACCATCAAACTCTGCCAGGGTCTTGGGTGGTGTGGTCATGCCAATCTGAGTAGCCTGTTCTTTATTGTAAAAGACGCCTGTCAGGCTGTAGTTCAAACCCATCGCGTACAGAGAACCTGAGCCACGCGTACCATCGGAACCGACACGGTTCTGATTGAGCTGAGGCACTGGCCACTGATCCCAACCAAGAGAAGCGGCGTAACCGTCAAGATTCATCAGTAAGCCGTCTTTCGCGAAGTCGACCATTGTGGGCAAGCGGAGCAAATCAGGCGCGTTGTCACCTGAAAGCAAGAGAGGAGTGGTGGTGATAAGGTTGGCAAATTGGTCCTGTTTGATGTCCCAGGTAACGTTTGGATATTGCTTGGTAAACTCTTCGGCTAATTTGAAGGGAATATCAAAGCCAGTCTCAAAGTACGCATTAAGCACAACGGGTTCAGTTCCACAACTTGGAGCTTCTGGTTTTACTGGAGCTTCTGTTGGAACTTCTACCGGAGCTGCTGCTGTTGGAGCTGCCACGGGGGCTGGCACACACGCCGCTAAGAGCATGATAGACACAACCACTAGTGCAACTAATCGGGAAATATTTTTGTTCATTTCTTCTCCTAATCTATTGAATTATTTGGAATAGCTGAAGAGATTTCGACGAGTGGACTAAACTGCACCTCCTTATGATCGTTCAACAAAACTGATATTCAGCGAAGGAAAGTCTGAAAAATGTTTGCATGAAAACACTTTCATAAAATAGTATAGCATATTATTTTAATTATTCAAAAAATTATCATGCGGTTAAGCGTTCAACGATAGAAAGCGGTATGGTAATATGTTGGACCGGGCGGGAACTCTCCGCGATATGCGACAATAAGATTTCAACAGCAATGCGCCCGGATTCATCAAGATGTTGCCGGATCGTCGTAAGGTCTTCATATTCCGCCATATCAAGGTCATCAAATCCGATGATGGCTAATTGCTCAGGGATTTTCACGTTCAACTGTCGGGCA
>DATIUL010000218.1:0-3242 GCA_035466865.1 Anaerolineaceae bacterium
GCCCTGGATGAAGCTGAATTTCTTGAGACAGTGCGCACTATCTTCGAGCATGGCTGGTTGAGTATTAAGCTTTATTTCATGGTTGGCTTGCCTACAGAGACGATGGAGGACGTTGAAGCCATCATGGAACTGGCCAAGAAAGTTCTACGCGTAGGCAAGAGTATCCGCGGTAATCGAGTCCGCGTAAGCCTGGGAATCGGCAGCCTTATACCAAAACCCCATACCCCTTTCCAATGGTTCCCCGTTGAAAATAGCACTCTGTTGCAAGAGAAGTTGGATTTTCTGCGCATTGCCGGTTATAAGACAGGCATCAAAGTTAGCTATAACAAGCCGGATGAAACCATCTTTGAAGCCTGGTTATCACGAGGTGATCGAAAACTCTCCGACGTAATCCTGAATGCCTGGCAAAATGGCGCAAAATTTGATGCCTGGAATGAACGCTTCAATAAACAAGCCTGGCTGGACGCTTTCACGCGTTTGGGAATTGACCCTGATTTTTACACCTATCGTGAGCGCTTAGAAACTGAAATATTACCCTGGGACCACATTTCTGCTGGTGTCAAAAAATCCCACCTTCTCAAAGAATGGAAATTGAGTTTGGAAGGTAAAACCCGCGAGGATTGCCGAAATCAATGCTATCGCTGTGGGATACTGGACGCCTTTGAAGACATTCGCCCAAATCCACAAGATTATTATTGGGGGTGTCCATCATGAACGAAACACCTATACGCATTCGGGTACTATTTTCAAAGGTCGGAGATTTACGGTTCACAGGACACATCGACCTCCAGCGTCTCTTTGAGCGTGCGCTCAGGCGTTCAGCCTTGCCGATTCGCTACAGCCAGGGTTTCAGCCCCAAGGTTAGGCTAAATTTGGCCTCCGCCCTACCCCTGGGGTATTCAAGCCAGGCAGAATTGCTTGATTTTTGGATGAACGAACCTGTTTCTTTACCTGAACTCCAAAGCGTATTGGCATCCGCTTTGCCTCTGGAGCTACAAATTCTTGATGTGCAGGAAGTGCCAAATCAACTTCCCAGTTTACAGGCTAGCTTAATCGCCTCAGATTTTAGTATTCATTTTCCACCTGAAGTCGAAAATCAGGTCATAAAACAAGGTCTGGATGAATTACTGTCAAAGGATTATCTGGAAGTGGATAATCGCGGAAAAACGCGTAACTTCAGATCGATGATTCTAAATACTGAATGGCTTGATGTTGCTAATGTGTTAAATGTGCGCCTTACAGCCACTCCTGGAAACACTGGCCGGCCCGATGATCTGGTGCGCTTCTTGGGAATCGATCCGTTGGATTGCGACTTTGAACGGACAAAATTGATCTTTGGGGATGGCGATGGAAGATAATTGCATTTTTTGTCAGGTGATTAGTGGCAAAGCCCATAGCCATACAGTTTATGAAGATGAACACAACCTGGGATTTTTGGATACCAACCCACGCACACCCTATCACACTCTTGTCATCCCAAAGGTGCACTCCAGAGACATTCTGAACATCGACCCTTGCGATTTACAGTCCGCCATCATCGCGGTACGGAATGTAATGGAGCTCTATCGGGCAAAATTTAATTTTCAGGATTTCCAGGTTCTAAATAACTGCGGCAAATATGGGCAGCAAGCCGTTTGGCACACGCATTTCCACATCATTCCACGGTTTAAAGATGACGGCAACAATTGGCACCCGATCCGACGCGATGATCTTATTGCCAGACTTCCAGAAATGTTGGCTGCCCTAAAGCAGTAATTCAGCTGAATATGGGTATAATTGCCCAACTTGTTCCTGTGGCCTAATGGATAAGGCAACGGCCTCCGAAGCCGTTCATGCGAGTTCGATTATCGCCAGGAACATCTATTAATTAAAGATTTCCGTGCCCCTCCCCTTTATAATTAGATCAGACACAACGGCTGGAGGATTACATGGGCGAAATAGAATTGCGGCAAGAACTCGAAGAGCTTCGCAACAAGATTAATTATCACAACTACCTGTACAACACCCTGGATCAACCCGAAATCAGCGATGATGAGTATGACCAGCTTTTCAATCGCCTTAAAGCTATCGAAGCAGAACATCCTGAATGGGTGAGCCCTGATTCACCAACCCAGCGCACAGGGGCAAAACCCTTGGAGCGATTCAAAAAAGTGCAGCACCCAAAGCCTATTCTCAGCCTGGCAAATGGTTTTGGCAGCCAGGACACCCGAGATTGGTATTCAAGAATACTCAAAATCGACCCTTCGGTCAGCCAAACGGATTACCTTCTTGAACCCAAATTGGATGGGCTCACAGTTGTTCTGCACTATGAGAAGGGTTACTTTGTACTGGGGGCAACCCGGGGTGATGGAACTGTGGGCGAAGATATTACTGAAAATCTAAAGACACTGCCCTCGCTCCCTTTAAAAATTCCTGTAAAACCGGGCCTCGACGCCCCAGAACGTCTGATCGTGCGTGGTGAATGTTTGATGTTTAAAAAAGATTTTGAGCAGCTGAATGCCGAACTTGAGAAGGCAGGTGAAAAGCCCTACCTCAACCCGCGCAACACTGCTGCTGGTTCTTTGCGTCAATTGGATCCGAAAATCACCGCGAAAAGACCTCTAAAACTATTTATTTATCAGATCGTTGAAAGTAGTGCTCCAACACCGCTTACACAAACTGGTACTCTGGATTACCTTACAAGTCTTGGTTTTCCAACAAATCCCACCAAATGGCATGCAAAAAACATGGATGAGGCCATCCAACTTTGTGAGCAGGAGGGTCTGGAACGACATAATTGGCCTTATGACGCTGATGGCGTAGTTATTAAGATTAACGATCTGCGGTTGGCAGCCAGCCTCGGTTTTGTGGGTAAAGATCCCCGGGGAGCCTTAGCTTATAAGTACCCCGGTCAGGAAGTTGAAACAACCCTCGAGAATATTTTTGTTAATGTAGGGCGAACAGGGGTTTTGACCCCGGAAGCTCAATTGAAAGCAGTGAGTATTGGTGGCGTTGTTGTGCGCCAGGCCACTTTACATAATTTTGATTTCATCCGTGACAAAGATATCCGCGTTGGTGATAAGGTTCTGATTAAGCGTGCCGGGGAAGTAATTCCGTACATTTTGGCAAGCCTACCCGAAAAACGAGATGGCAGCCAAATGCAATACCTGGTGCCAACACATTGCCCTGTTTGCGATTCTTTGGTTGAAAAAGACCCTGAACAAGTAGCCTACTATTGCCCGAACGCGGCTTGCCCAGCGCAA
>DATIUL010000219.1:0-3300 GCA_035466865.1 Anaerolineaceae bacterium
ATTCTTGACGAGGAAAGCGATACCGCCACGTTAGGCAAAACCCAAGGCAAGGACAAGGATAACGATAAGCCAACCTACCCTGCTTTATTAGGATTGGCCGGAGCCAAACAAAAAGCTCAAGAACTTCATGAAAAGGCGCTGGACAGCTTAAGTATTTTTGGCAAAGAGGCCGACTTATTACGCGACTTATCACTTTACATTATTCAGCGGACTCACTAATTACATGGATAAATCAGGTAGTTATCCCATATTAGATGCCATCAACAGTCCCGCCGATATCCGCAAGCTCAACAAAGCCCAGTTAAAACCGTTGGCGAAAGAGCTGCGCGAGTATTTAACCCATACTGTGAGTATTTCGGGGGGGCATTTTTCGGCGGGATTAGGTACGGTCGAGCTAACCGTAGCCTTGCATTATGTGTTTGATACGCCGTCGGATCAGTTGGTTTGGGATGTCGGGCATCAGGCCTATCCACACAAGATTCTGACCGGTCGCAAAGAGCGGATGACTACTATTCGTACCCGGGGTGGCGTATCGGCGTTTCCTAGCCGGGCAGAGAGCGAATACGACGCCTTTGGCGTCGGCCATTCCAGCACCTCAATCAGTGCGGCGTTGGGAATGGCGATAGCCTCGGAACTGAAAGGTGAAGACAAGCAGATGGTCGCGATTATCGGTGATGGCAGTATTACCGGCGGTATGGCTTATGAAGCCATGAATCATGCAGGGGCCATTGATGCCAATCTGTTGGTGATATTGAACGATAACGACATGTCGATTTCACCGCCGGTCGGGGCGATGAATAATTATCTGACCAAGATTTTATCCAGCAAATTTTATTCTTCGATGCGCGAAGAAAGCAAGAAAGCCTTGAGTAAAATGCCCAGCGTTTGGGAATTGGCGCGCCGGACTGAAGAACACATGAAAGGCATGATCGTGCCGGGTACCTTGTTTGAAGAACTCGGATTTAATTATATAGGCCCGATTGACGGTCATGACCTGGATATGCTGGTGCCGACGCTGGAAAATCTTAAAGCGACCTCAGGCCCGCGCTTTTTGCACATCGTCACCAAAAAAGGTAAAGGTTACCCGCCAGCAGAGACAGATCCGCTGGCATACCATGGCGTGCCTGCATTTGATCCGAGCAAGGATTCATTACCCAAGTCAGCGCCGTCACCGCATCCGACCTACACCGAAGTATTTGGTAACTGGTTGTGCGACATGGCGGCACAGGACGAACGCCTGCTGGGCATTACCCCGGCCATGCGTGAAGGCTCCGGTCTGGTGAAGTTTTCCGAACAGTATCCCAAACGCTATTTTGATGTCGCCATTGCCGAACAGCACGCGGTAACATTGGCCGCGGGTCAAGCCTGCCAGGGCGCAAAACCGGTGGTAGCCATATATTCAACGTTTTTGCAACGGGCTTACGACCAGTTGATTCATGATGTCGCTATTCAAAACCTGGATGTCCTGTTTGCATTGGATCGTGCCGGGTTGGTGGGTCCTGATGGCCCTACCCATGCCGGCAGTTTCGATTACAGTTACCTGCGCTGCATTCCCAACATGCTCATAATGGCGCCTGCCGATGAAAATGAATGCCGGCAAATGCTGACTACCGGCTATCTGCATGAAGGCCCGGCTTCCGTGCGTTATCCGCGCGGCAAAGGCCCCGGCGTTGCTGTAGAGAAAACCATGACCGCGTTGCCACTGGGCAAAGCCGAGATTCGACATCAAGGCAGCCGCATTGCTATTTTAGCCTGGGGCAGCATGGTGACGCCGGCCTTGGCAGCGGGCAAGCATTTAGGCGCGACCCTAATCAATATGCGCTTTGTCAAGCCGATCGATGAACAACTGCTACTGGAGCTGGCAAAAAGTCATGAAGTGTTTGTCACTGTGGAAGAAAACGTCATTTCCGGTGGCGCAGGCAGTGCGGTAAATGACTTCCTGCAAGCACAACGCATACTCATGCCCGTGTTAAATATCGGCCTGCCTGACAGCTTTGTTGAGCAAGGTACGCGTGAGGAACTGCTGGCTTTGTGTGGGCTGGATGCGCAGGGGATTATTGCACAGGCTGAGGCGTTTTGTGCTTAGAAGTTGCCAACTATCCCGGTATTTTTAGGAGTGAATATAATCCCTCCAGACGGCAAATCCATTCTCAACCATATGACTAAGTGAATTTTTCGCATTATTAAATCAAACAATGGACAGATTAAGAAACAAAATCCGTGACATTCCAGACTTCCCCAAGCCAGGTATTATTTTTAAGGATATTACGCCGCTGGTAAAGGATCCTGCTACTTTAAGACTTGCCGTGCATCAATTATTGCATCCTTTTTTGGGCAGGGAGATAACCGCTATAGCGGGTATGGAGGCTCGCGGTTTTATTTTTGGTTCATTGGTAGCCTGGGAATTAGGACTTCCTTTTATACCACTGAGAAAACCGGGAAAATTGCCCTACGATGTACAAAGCGTGGCTTATGATCTTGAGTATGGCTCAGCCACGCTGGAAGCGCATATTGACGCCTTTAATGCGAATGATCGCGTGTTACTGATTGATGATTTACTGGCTACAGGTGGAACAGCAAAGGCAAGCTGTGAATTGGTTGAAAAGCTGGGTGCCAAAGTCGAAGCTTGTGCTTTTGTGGTGGAACTGGATTTTCTGGGGGGAAGGGGAAAGCTCAGTGATTACGAAGTGCATTCTTTATTACATTTTTAGAGACGCGATAAATCGCGTCTCTAAAAAAAATTCGAAATTATTTAGTTCCGGTATTTTCATGCAGGGCAGGTGCTGTTTTGTTGTCTGCTGATGTATCACCACCTTTGCCTGAAGAATTTGCTCCATCTTCACCCAACGCATCATCAAGCTCTAAAGAAGACTCGGATTTGCCATCTGTGGCCAGATTACTGCGCCACTGCAAAAAAGATTCGCGAGTAAATACATAAGGATCCAGGGCAGCTTCATCAATAAATTTCAATGCGCCTTCTGCGTTTGCGCGAGTATTCAGCAAAGAGATCAGTTGTACTGGCAAACCCACATAACTGACCGGATTTGCCGCTGTATCAAATGCTGCTCCAGGAACACCACGTACAGTTGATGGCCCCAGAAAAGGAATTACCAGATATGAACCCTGAGGAACCCCCCAAACTGCGAGAGTCTGCTCAAAATCCTCATCATTTTGTTCTAGCCCAACGCTTTTTGCCACATCAACAAAACCGCCCAAACCCAATGTCGTATTCAGTGCAAAGCGACCGGTATCATGAGCACTTTGTGCATATTTAGCCTGTAGAACATCATTAATAACCAC
>DATIUL010000220.1:0-2887 GCA_035466865.1 Anaerolineaceae bacterium
TTTATGGTCGCCCTCAGCAAAGGAGCTAACGCGCTGGAAGCAGCTACGAGGATCCTAAAAGCCGTCCCAGGGGTTTCAACTTTTGAATCTTATGAGTTTTTCCGAGCTGGGCGCGAGCAATTAACTGGCTTGATGCGCAGTCTGGATAAAATCTTCCTGGTTGTATGGCTGGGAGCACTGATTGGAATTGCCACGGTGTTCTTAATCTCTCTCAATGAACGTCGCCGTGAAATTGGCGTTTTGAGGGTACTTGGTGCCAGCCGAAGCTTTGCACTACGCGCATTAACACTTGAAGGATTGATGCTTGCATTGCTTGGTGCCGTCCCGGGAGTGCTCATCGGTTTATTTGCGGGTGCTTTCATTCTACCCACGCTACTTCCTAAGTTTGGGCTCGCCCAGATCAACTTGGCCCAATGGTTGGGTTCTGGCATCTCCGGGCTTTTGGTGGCTGTCTTGTCAGTGGCTATTGCCACGCTCATTCCCATTTTTTGGGTATTTAGGCGCGACCCCGCAGTTTCAATGCGGGGCTAAGGGTGCAGAGGGATCGGGATGAATAACCTAAAATTGATAAGCAGGAACATCTCGGATAACCCTCTGCGCAGTTGGATAACTGCTTTGTGCACCGCGCTCGTCGCGGGCTTAATAATCTTCTCATATTTGCTGGTGAATGGCTCACAAGAGAGCCTTACACGGGTCACACAGCGCCTGGGGGCAGATATTGCCGTCATCCCGGCAGGTAATCAGATTATTGTTGAAGAAGCTTTACTGATGGGCAACCCCATTTCAGTCTGGATGCCCCGGACAGTTGTCAATGAAGTAGCCAACATTCAGGGGGTCGAGGTTGTTTCTCCCCAACTTTTCCTTTCCACTATGCGCGGTGCTTCTTGCTGTACCGTTTCTGATATGTTCATGGTTGCTTACGACCCGGCCACCGACTTTACCATCCGTCCCTGGCTTAAGAACAACCAGGCCGCAGATTTAAAACTGGGTGAAGCCATCGGGGGCACTTATATCACCTACACTGAGGGTCGCGATGACATCCTGGTCTATGGTTATGAAATCGACCTGGTAGGTTCACTTGAATCCACCGGCAGCGGCCTGGACCAAAGCCTCTTTTTCACTTATGACACCGCCGTGGATATCGCCAGGCTCTCGCCAATGCAGGCAGAGGCAGCCCTGGTGCTTTCCCCCGATAGCATCTCAACAGCCCTGGTGCGCCTATCCGACGGCACTGACCCTTACATGGTGGCTGATGAGATTGAATCCCGGGTTCGCGGTGTAAGCGCCATTCCTGCTGCCAGTTTGTTCCGCAATCAGCGTGAGCACGTGGAAAGCCTCAGGCGGAACCTGGGCTTCTTCTCTGGAATTGCATGGGTGATGTCATTGGTCCTGATTGGTTTTGTCAGCGCTGCCGCGGTGCTCGGAAGACGGCAGGAGTTGGGGGTACTGAGAGCCCTCGGGGCTACGCAATCGCGCCTGATGGGGCTGCTATTCTCAGAAAGCGCCTTGCTAACGCTTTTGGGCGGCATTTCTGGGATTGTACTCAGCGCGGCAGGTTTGATTCTATTCAAGACCCTGATCACCCAATCATTTAATCTTCCGCTTTATATACCAAGTCTTCCAGAATTCCTCCTCCTGAGTCTTGGGATCCTGCTCGTCGTACTGGCGAGTGTCTTTTTGGCATTACTTCTGCCAATCCTCAAAGTCAGCCGTGAAGAAGCTGCCACAATCCTTAAGGAGTAAGTGTGATTACACTCACAAACGTTAGCAAAGAATATGCACTCAAGAGGGAAGCTTCGGTGATGGCCGTTAAGGACATGACCCTGGATGTGTCCCAGGGGGAATTTGTGGTGGTGACCGGCAGATCAGGCTCAGGCAAGACGACCCTGTTGAATTTAATGGCTGGCCTGGCAAAACCCACCACAGGCAGTGTGGTCGTCAATGGGGTCAACCTTTGGGAAAAAAGTGATACCGAACGCGCCCGCTTGCGCAATCAGCAACTGGGCTTTGTCTTCCAGTTCCCCAGTCTCTTGCAGTCGTTGACTGTGCTTGAAAATATCGTGCTTCCTCTTGGCTTTTTTGGTGGTGCAGCCAATCGGGCTGACCTCGACAGGGCCAAGCATTTACTCGAAACTGTCGGCTTATCCGACAAGATAAACGCTCTTCCCCGCCAACTTTCCGCGGGGCAGCAGCAGCGCGTGGTCATTGCACGCGCGCTCATCAACTCTCCTTCTGTCCTACTGGCAGACGAACCCACCAGTAATCTGGATGAACAAACAGAATTGGAGATTATTTCCCTTCTACTGGATATCTACCGCCAGAATGGAATCACCATGGTATTGGTGACCCATGATGGCAGCCTGGTACAACGTGGCACACGCAGTATTGTGATGAGCGGTGGCCAAATCGTTTCTGACCTTAACCAGGTTGACTTCTCGAAAGTGCCGGCCGTGGTTGCGCTTGCGCAGTCCAATGATCCAGCCTAAGGCACAACGGATAAACCCTTTTACTAATTCAAAAATACGCCTGTGTTCAAAAGTGAAACCATTAAAATGCCAAAAATAACGACTAAGCAAACAAAGGAGGCAGTAAATAGCGAAGTAAAGAAAAATATATCTGAAATCACAACTCCATTGTGGGAAGCCAAAATAACTTTCGCCAATGCGACTGAAGAATTTGTGTTTGTACGTATAGCAAGGTTTTAGGAGAATCATGAAACACAGCAAGAATGTCAAATTAGTGTTGAACCTCCTGCTTGTGCTTGGGTTAATCTTCGGAGCAACTGGTTTCGCTCCAAATAGAGCCCAAGCCCAGCAGGAACCTCCACCACCCATCAATGTTGATGGCCAGTATTTCAAGGAAGGCCGCATAACCGCTGCTGATATCC
>DATIUL010000221.1:0-5786 GCA_035466865.1 Anaerolineaceae bacterium
GGGGGCAGTAGTCGCGGCTTGGCAGGCAGAGAGTAAAAGTGCCAACACAAGAACCAGACTGGTAATCAGGACGAGCTTGTTTTTCATCTTTCTCCTTTTATTAAGACAAAGTGGCTCTTCATTTGGTCGGATGGGCTTGGCAATTAGTGACCTGCTTTCGCCATCCCGCACCAGTATTCGCTTAATTTTACTTCAAAGAGTTTGATTAGGTGAATATTTGACCCATTTAGTATGTGAAATTTGGGATTAGTTTGACGTGAGCAGGCGGAATGGGGAATGGTCCCGGGCGATTTTGTTGGCGCAGTATCGGGCAGATTGGGTTCGAGTTAAGGAAGAATGGAGCATTCTTCCGACTTGATAATTGCGCTGAACCGCAAGCTGCCGAAACGACAGCTTAGCGGATAACCATTGAGTGAGAGGTTTATTTTGATAGGCGGATGGAATTGCGGGAGAAGGGTTTAGGGTTGCCAACCGCGGTGAAATATCCTTTTTCCGCGGTGCGGGCTTCTTCAACGGTAATGAAAGCTTCGGGCACTTCAGCGTGCACAACCTTCATTAAATCTTCCATCTGCTTACGCTGGACCGTGATATAAAGCATCTGCACTGGCCCCATGAAGCCATCCCCATGAAAAACAGTCACCCCGTAACCTTTCGACCGCAGACTGCAGGCCAGGTCATTCTTGGTTTCTGAAATGAAAATCCGCACCATGTAAATGCCTATGGCCAGTTTTTGCTCGATGAACATGCCAATGTAGTTGCCACAAGCGAAGCCGGCCGCGTAACCGAAATAGGCAGTTGGGCTTTTAAGGTTTTGTACCAGCTGACCGATGACGACGATCCAGATGAGCACCTCGAAGAAGCCCAGGATTGGCGCAAGTTTTCGGAGGCCGCGGGAGACCGAGATGATCCTGATGGTACCGAGGGTCACATCACAGATGCGGGCAAAAAAGATGATCAGTGGCAGGATCACCCAGGAATACCAATCAATGTTAGCTTGGGCTAAGGTTTCGAGCATGGCTTGGTCCTTTCGTGTAAGTTCGTACTATTTATAACATGGTTGTATAAAGCGGTAGGTCGAGAGGTGGGCGGGGAGGGGCTGGCAAGCTGGTTTTCGGCAATGCCAGACGGATGGATTAGGCCGTCAAGCCCACTTCTCCTGTGGTTTCTTAAATTTGTCGTTCTGAGCGTAGCGAAGCATCTTCTAGATGAGGTTTGCTGCTAGAAGATCCTTACTCTATGGTGCTGCGCACCGCGAGTACGCAAGCAGTCGCAAAACCGGCTCCGGATGACAACAAAGAATGGAACACAGAAATGCGTTCTTTACCGTTGAAAAACATTAAAGTAAAAAAGACCCTGATAGTGCCGGTCTCCTGACCGAGCACAGGCAGTTGACCGTAGGTCTCCTATCTTGTGCTGTGACCAAACAGAGCTGGGTTTGTCGACAACAGAGAAACCTGAGACCTCACGGTCAAAACCACGCGCAAGGTGAGGACACCTGCGCGAACGATTACAGACAAAGATTCCTCACAAAACGGGCGGAATGACGATAGAAGAGTTAAAAGATTTGGATGAGAATAGTTGTGGGAACAACTTACAACAAAGATTCCCCCTACCGTTGAAAAACATTAAAGTAACAAAAGACTCTGATAGTGCCGGTCTCCTGACCGAGCACAGGCAGTTGACCGTAGGTCTCCTATCTTGTGCTGTGACTAGACAGAGCTGGGTTTGTCAATAACAGAGAAACCTGAGACCTTACGGTCAAAACCACGCACAAGGTGAGGACACCTGCGCGAACGATTACAAACAAAGATTCCTCACAAAACAGTACGGAATGACGATAGAAGGGTGAAAAGATTTGGATGAGAAAAGTTGTGGGAACAACTTTCAACAAAGATTCCAGACAAAACGGGCGGATTGACAATTAAACAGCGAAACGTAAAGCTTACCATCGCCGCTTTGACAGGAACGGGAGAAGGATTGGTTTGGAATAAAAAAACAGGCGGAGGATCCTCCGCCTGTTTGACAACAAAATTTAGCTTTAGGCCATTTCGTATTCTTCGGCACTGATTTGGTCTTCAGGGACCTGCAGCGCTTTAAGGGCTTTGACCATGGCTTTCATCATGGGCAGAGGTCCGCACATGAAGTATGAAAACTCTTTGTAATTTGCAGGTAGGGTCTCTTCAATCAAACCACGGTTGATATAACCGCATGGCCGGAAGTCAGGATTAATCGGCCGTTCGAGCACCTGAACCAGGGTCAAATTCATTTGGGATTCGAGACGTTTAAGCTCATCCTGGTACATCAGGGTGTCTTCGTTCAAATCACCATAGAAGACATAGACAGGGCGCTTATCTTTGCGATCGGCCAAGGTGTTGAGGATACTCATGATGGGGGCCATACCAATACCGCCACCAAAGAGCACCACACCAGCCTGAGCGGCGTCGCTGCAGATGTTGCACGTTCCATAGGGGCCGTCCACAAAGAACTGATCGCCAGGTTTGAGGGTAGCCATTTTAGAAGTGAAGTCGCCAGCAGCCTTAATGGAGAAGCGCAGTTTTTCGCGGTCTTCGGCACTACCAGCAATGGAGAATGGGTTGCGGCTAAACTCGAAAGCAGAACCCGTCCCAATCCAGGCTACCTGACCGGCATCAAACTGCATGACGGGTTTGCCATCCTTGCGGACAAGGTAAACATCGCTGGTGCTGTTGGGTTGAGCAACCACTTCTTTGACCACATAGGGCTTCCTGCTTAAGGCAAGGGGGCGGATAAGGCGGATCCAGAGCGTGATGCCCAGCCAAATAACAGCCTGGAGGATCCAGAGACCCACCATAGCCTTACGGGCGGTGTACAGGCGCACATTGAAAACGTGTACGAGGGCTGCCACAAAGAGGGCGACAGCCAAAATGTCGTGCGAAATCAACCAAATTTTGTAGTCAAGTTTAATTTCCTTACGGAAAGCAGACACAAGCCCAATGATTACAAAGAAGATGAGCCCCCAAGCACCTGCAGACCAAACCGTCATTTTATTGAATGGGTTCAGCAGTGCTACAAAACCGGTGTTGTGAAGGATGAGTACTAATGGGTGCAAACAGATGAAGAGGATGGATAAAAGGGACACCGCGTGATGTCCCTTATAGACCTTATCCAACTCAAGAGCATTACCCAACCCAGGGAGCCTGGCGACTGGAATAAACTGCAGACCAGCCAAGGTCAGGCCAACGAACCCAAGCGCAATGCCGAGTTTTTCAAGCAGCGCAAGGGGGGTAGGTGAAGGGAAGAGGAACATCACCACCAGGGGTGCCGCGACAAGCGCGGCACAGATGATGAAAAAGATAGTCTTCCTTTGAGCGGTTGTTGATGAATTCATGACTTTCCTATACTACTATTAGGGCCGTGTGAGGCCAGCAACATCGCCGCCGAGGTCAGCAATTGAATCGTACATCAACTGCAGAACATACTTGGCATTGTGGACGTAGGCACCGGGTTCTTTATGGGAGAACATCAGGTTGAAGCCTGCGCGCAGCAAGCGGGGGCTGAAGGTGTTGTAGCCATTGGCAAATACGCCTTCGGTCTCGTCGATCTTGCCATCCGCGTTGGTGTCGATGTAAGCATAGGGATAAGCATCAAAGTTGAAGCCCAGAGCACTGCCGAGTTTTTCAGCACTGTACTTGGTGATGGCTGCTTTGAGGAGAGTCTCCATATTGGCGATTTCAGTAGCTACGGGTTCAACTGTGCCATTGCCATCGTAATCGACCTTGCCAGGAACATTGCGGTAATCTTCATAGGACTTGACGTTGGAGTGGCAGGTTGCGCAGGTGCTATCTTCAGAACCAGCAGCTTTAACGATGTGCAGGGTATGAGGATCATGGCATTCGGTGCACTGGTTGACCTTTTCGTCGTGGACGAAGGTTCCAACATAAGTCTTGCCAGCGTACTCATAACCGCTCTTGCCATCGGTGCCAGCATGGGTAGCGGCAGCGTGGGCATAGTGGGCGCCCATCAAGGACGATTTTTCAAGTACTGTGTCATCAGCGCCAGCACCGGCAGCCACGACCAGCTTGTTCTTGTCAACACCAGGGCCTGAACCCATACCAGAGTGACAGGTGGAGCAGACTGCGTCAGCTCCGGCTTTGAGGACGGTGCCAGAGGCAAGGGTCACATCGGTGTAGGCTGCAGCTGCTGAATTGTGGCAGGCTGAGCATTGTACGCCTTGCATGACCAAGCCAGGAGCGTCAACTTTACCTGCTTCGCTTCCATCACCGCCGATGTAATCGACAAAGCCTGAACTACTGTGGCATTTTGCGCAGGTTGGGGGAACAGCGGGCAAATCCGCCCCTTCTGCTACTTCTTCGCCATTCCAGTGAGAGAAGGCTTCGGACTTGACATCAGCATGGGCGGAACCCCACCACTGTTGGCCAATCGCGTTGACATCGACAGGTTTCGCTGTGGTTTGAGCTGCAGTGCAGCCAACCCAGGCAACCAATGCTACCGCAATTAGGGCGAGTAAAACAATAAAGGTGCGTTTATTCATGGTTCTCCATTTTCTATATTGTGATATTTATTACAAATATTATTATAAATTTATTGTTCAGTCTGTCAATGTGAAATTACGAACAATGAACAACATTTCATAATTTGTTAACATTACTAATTACATACTAGTCATGTTTGTAATTCCTGTCAGATACATCGTATTTTCTATCCACAGTGCTGTACAAGCATGGGAACGTAATGATTAGGTAAGTTCTAAAATCGGCTAGAATCAATATGTAGTATTCGCTACAGAATTAATTCACTTGCTTTACTAAGGAGAGATTATGAAACAATCCAAACCAAGAGCTATTACCATATTAATTTCAGTAATTCTTTTTGTCGTCGGCCTTATAGCTCAATTCGCTATGGGTGGAACTCTGCTCATCCCTGCTTTTGTGTGGGTTGTGGCAGGATATGTTGTGCTCCTGTTGGGGAACCTTCTCAGCGGCATTTAGACCAATCTAAATCTATGCAAAGCCGGCCATTAGGCCGGCTTTGCGCTTTAAGTGATATGAACGGAAAGTTTTGAAGGGCTTAGCCCTCAGCGCTGGGGTTTTCGATGCGTTCCACGTATTGATGACCGGCTGAGCACCAGACTTCCGCAGCAGATTTTATGCGGTACCAGGCATCTCTAACCTCATAGACTTCTGCCACATCCCCTTGTGCCAGCGTACCGACCACCTGGAAGCCCGCGCCGGGGCCTGAGCGCTTATAAAGGCCGGGGGCTACCACGCGGATTTGAAAGAGGCTGGCTTCGTCCATTTCGTCGGTGCCGGTAGGAAGTAAGTAACTACGGGAACCTGAGCACCAAACCTGGGCAAATGGGTCAATGCGGAACCAATTGTCTCGCACTTCATAGACGTCCACCACATCGCCAAGGCTAAGGGTGCCCAGCACTGGGTAGGCTGGGCCGGGTCCACCGCGGGTGTAAAGGGCAGTGACGATACAACGCGCCTGGAATTGCGGCTGGCTGGCAGCCGAAGACTGAACTTGGGCAGCTTTGCCAAAGAAGTAGTGCAGCTCATCGGCATTGCCATTGAAGCGATCGTAATTCATATAGCGGCGTTTGGAACCGATGGATTTGCACTTGTTGCCTGTCTGGTGAATGAACCAGGTGGCAACGCCCATGGGCAGGGCAGGGGGGCCAGGGTGCTCGTCTGCGTAGAGCAGTGGCAAAGGGGCTTTTGTGTAGGTGGAGAGCCAGAAGTGGAGCGGCGGCAAGGCAGGGAGGTCCAGATTTTCGTTGAGCCAGG
>DATIUL010000222.1:0-6576 GCA_035466865.1 Anaerolineaceae bacterium
TTGCATCGAAGGTTCGCTGGATCTCGAACACGATGCCATGGTCCTGGCAGGGCTGCGCGGCTCGTTATGCTACGAAGTAACCAATCGGGATGGCAGGGAAAAAGCTTTGGCTGGAATCGGGGAAAATGCCCGCTTTATTGACCGCGTGGTAATGGGCCAGGCTGATCCAAAGATTAAGGCTCATTTTGGGCTGCATGCATCTTTGACCCTCTCTTATGAGACCCTTGAAGCTTGTGTCAGGGCCAATAACCACCGTGCTGGTTTCCATGTACACACTGCAGAAGGCATTGCCGATGAGGCTGACTCGTTGGCTAAGTATGGAAAACGGGTCATTAAGCGCTTTCATGATTTTGGAATACTTGGTGAAAAATCCATCCTTGCGCATGGCGTTCATTGCGACCCGGAGGAACTCGACCTAATCGCGGAAAGCGGCAGCTGGCTTAGCCATCAGCCCCGCTCGAATATGAATAATGCCGTTGGTGTGGCACCAATTCTGGATATGCTTGACCGGGGAATCAAAGTTGGCATGGGCAATGATGGTTTTTCAAATGCTATGTGGTCGGAAATGCAGGCAGCTTACTTCATTCACAAGGACCACCAGGCTGACCCGCGGGCAATGGGTGGGTACGACATCATGAAATTGGCCATTGATAACAACAGCAAATTGGCTACGCAGACCGTTGATGGTTTGCCAATTGGTGTGATTGAACCTGGTGCCGCGGCAGACTTGATACTGGTTGATTATCACCCGATTACGCCAATGACAGCCGGCAACCTGCCATGGCATATATTGTTTGGCTTCAGGGACGGAATGGTAACCAGCACCATGGTAGATGGGAATTGGTTAATGAAAGACCGGGAACTGCTAACCCTGGATGAAGCCGAAATTGCTGCGAAAGCAAGTGAAATTGCGGCTCAAACCTGGAACAAAATTCGATAAGGAGAAAAAATGGCAAGGACAATCGCGATTATCGGGGGTACCGGTAAAGAAGGCAAGGGCTTGGGGTTTCGCTGGGCAAAAGCTGGGAATAAGGTCATCATTGGTTCGCGCACGCTGGAAAAAGCAGAAGCTGCCGTAAGCGAATTGAAAGATTTGCTCGGCCAGGATGTGGATCTGCTTGCAGCTTTGAACGAGGATGCTGTACGTCAGGCGGAGGTGGCTGTACTCACGGTTCCATTTGCGGTACACAAGCAAACCTTGGAAGGGCTAAAGGATGCATTAAAAGGCAAAATTCTAATTGATGTCTGCGTCCCAATTATTCCACCCAAAGTAACCAAAGTGCAGATGCCGGAAGAGGGCAGCGCGACCCAGCAAGCAAAGGCGATTTTGGGTGAAGATACATTGGTTTGCTGCGCTTTCCAGAACATTTCCTACGAACGCCTTATGGGTAGTGCGGATGTGGAATGTGATGTGATTGTGTGTGGCGAAAAAGATGCCAGACCCATTGCTCTTGAACTCGTAAAAGAAACTGGCTTAACTGGTTGGGATGGTGGCCAGATTGAAAATTCCGTCATTCCTGAGGGACTGACTTCAATTTTGATCGGACTGAATATCAAGTACAAAGTGCCCTCTGCCGGAATTCGGATCACCGGGATTTTGTGAGCAAGTCAAGAGAATTGCGCCTGAGTGCCATAAAAGGCATTCCCCAAATTGTTGAAGGTGATGACCTTGCTGCCATCATTTATAAATGTTTGCCTGAAAATGGTAAGACACTAAAAGATGGCGACATCCTGGTATTGGCTCAAAAAATAGTATCCAAAGCTGAAGGCCGCCTGGTCAACATGACGACGGTTACACCTTCTCAGAAGGCTATCGAACTGGCGGAATACCTCGGAAAGCGACCAGAACTGGTTGAGATGATCCTGCGGGAAAGCAACGAAGTGCTGCGCACGAGACCAGGAACAATCATCGTAGAACATAAAAGTGGTTTTGTATGTGCCAACGCGGGCATTGACCACTCCAACGTCAGAGGACCCTGGGGAAATGATGAAGATTGGATATTACTGTTGCCAGAGGATTCGAACCGTTCGGCAGATCTTATCCGAGCTGGATTGGAAGCACTCTCAGGTAAAAAGTTGGGTGTGATGATTATTGATTCCTACGGCAGAGCCTGGCGAAATGGTATCGTTGGAGCCTGCATCGGTCTTTCTGGTCTACCCGCATTAGTGGATATGCGCGGTCAAACGGATATGTATAACTACCAAATGCGCGTGACGGTGATTGCCGCGGCTGACGAATTGGCAGCAGGTGCATCTTTGATGATGGGTCAAACTAACGAAGGGACCCCGGTTGTATTGGTACGCGGTTTTCCGTATGCCCTTCGTGAAAGCAGCGCTGCAGAATTGGTGCGCGATAAAAAATTCGATATGTTCAGGTGAAATCTCTGAAAAAGCAAGAATTTCGTGACCTAAATGTTGTTGCACTGGCTGGAGGTGTTGGGGGTGCAAAATTGGCCAGGGGTCTTAATCTCCTTTTGGAACCTGAACGACTGGTAGTAGTCGTAAATACGGGGGATGATTTTGACCACCTGGGGCTGCAAATCTGCCCGGATTTGGACTCAGTCTGTTACGGGATGGCCGGGTTGAATGATCCATTGAGAGGTTGGGGCTTAGAGGGTGAGACCTGGACCGTTTTTGAACAGCTTAAGCTGCTTGGCGGGCCAGATTGGTTTCAGTTGGGTGACAAGGATTTGGCGACCCACTTGATGCGAACCCAACTTCTAAAGGAAGGCAAAACACTCACTGAAGCTACAGCCATTCTTTGTGCCAGTTGGGGAATTAAGGCCCGCGTGCTGCCCATGAGTGATTGTCCCTCGCCAACAAAAGTAAGATTGAAGGACCACAGAGTGTTGGCGTTTCAGGAATATTTCGTAAAAGAAGCTTGCCAACCTGAAATTGAGGGCATCCTGCTTCCAGAACCAGAATCTGCTATTTCCACAAACCAAGTTCTGGAAGCCCTGGCAGCATGCGACTTGGTGGTGTTCTGCCCTTCCAACCCCTGGCTTAGCATTGATCCAATCCTCAACTTTCCAGCCATTCGTAAGGTTGTTGCGAGCAAACCTGTGGTAGCGGTTTCGCCATTTATTGGGGGAAAAGCAGTCAAGGGGCCGGCAGCAAAAATGGCAGCTGAACTTGGCCACGGTACGGAGGCAGAGGCACTCCTCGAGCATTATTACTCCCTAGTGGGGGCGTTGCTTTTTGACCTGCAGGATACCAAGTTTCCTGCCCAGCTGGAGCGACAAGGTATAATATTTGAAAGGTCAGATACTCTCATGAAGGATGACCAGGACAAGCGCCAGGTGGCAGCTAAAGCCTTAAGTCTGGGTTTGGAACTGGTAGGCAGATGCTCAAAATGAATTCTTGGGTCATTATTCCAGTTAAGCCTTTCAAACATGGAAAGTCACGCTTGCGTGCATGTTTTGAGAAGCAGGACCTTTACGCCCTTAACTACAATCTTTTTGTTCAAACCATTGAAACCGTAAAAAATGCGGGTTGTTTTGACCATATTTTAGTTATTAGCAGCGACAGGCACGCTCAATCAATAGCCAGGCAAAATGGGCTTGATGTATGCGTTGAACAGCACCAAAGCAGTTTGAACCTGGCCGTAAGCCAGGCGATGGAATACGTGATCGAACGGGGTGGCGGGCAAGGTTTGGTTATCCCAACTGATCTACCCAAATTGACACCTGGAGACCTTGCGGCAGCAAATGAATTAATTCCAAATTTGGGAATACTGATTGTTCCAGATCATTTTTATCGGGGGACGAATGCCCTGGGGATGAGTTGCCCCAAACTAATCGAAGCTGCTTTTGGTACCAATTCATTTCACAACCATTGCAGCCAGGCTCAGCAAAAAGAGCTAACTTTACGTGTTTATTACAATCAGGCCATCATGCATGACCTGGACACCCAGCCGGATTTGGAACTTATCCGGCAGGACCATCATCTGTTATTACCCGTACCGAGGGAAGAAAGGATTCCATAACAATGTTTGAACGAGTTGCTATCTATCTACAGGATTCTCATGACTTACGCGAAGGTTTAGATATCGCCAGGTATGCCGAGGAAAAGGGATTTGACGGTGTTTGGCAGGCTGAGAGCCGCTTAGTAAGGGATGCTATTGTGCCAATGGCGGCGTATGCCGCTGTGACAGAAAAGATAAAGATCGGTTCCGCTGTGATTAACAACTGGACCCGTAATATCGGTTTATTGGCTTCAACTTTTCTCACACTGGATGACCTGGCCCCCAATCGCATTATTTGCGGTATCGGTGCATGGTGGGATCCGCTGGCCAAAAATGTGGGCATCAACCGCACCAAGCCTCTGAAGGCCATGGAAGAAACCATCACCATCATGCGCAGACTGCTCAATATGGAACGGGTCACTTTTGAAGGTGAATTTGTTAATGTACACGGGATTGAATTGGATGTCGTACATGGTCGCCGCGAACCCAGGAATGTACCGATTTATATCGGAGCCACTGGTGACAAAATGATGGAGATGACCGGGCGCATCGCGGATGGTGTTGTGATGAATTACTGTGTACCGATTGAATATAACGACATTGCCATTGAGCAGTTGATGGTGGGTTTGAAAGCAGCCGGCAGACGCCTGGAAGATTTTGACCGACCACAGCTGGTAGTCTGTTCTGTAGATGAGGACCACGACAAGGCCATTGATACTACACGCGAACTCCTGGTTCAGTATCTGGCGCAGCAGCCACACATAGCCAAAGCCTCTGGTGTTTCACAAGAGGTCGTGCAGAGTATCCAGGCTATTCTTGGTTGGCCAGCCACTCACGAGCAAATTCAGGCAGCCAAGCACCTGGTACCAGAGGATTTGATTGACCGTATTACGGCCTCAGGGACCCCGGCAGAGGCGCGAGCGAAAGTTCAGAAATATATCGACCATGGCTGCACCTGCCCGATTTTATATCCAGTGGGCGGCAACATGAAATTGCTGATCGACACCTTTGCACCCGGGAATAACGCATGAGAAAATTGGAAGCCAGCGACTGCTGCTTTGTTTGCGGCCGAGAGAACCCTGCCGGGCTGAAAATGGAGTTCTATGAACTTGAGCCAGGCTTGGTTGAATCCAGATTAAATGTTCCGCAGGAATATGGCGGCTATCCCGGCGTAGTTCATGGGGGAGTGATCAGTGCCATGCTGGACGAATGTTCTGGGCGCGCAGCACAGACTGGACCCAATGAGTTCATGTTTACGAGCGAAATCAAGGTGCGCTTTCGCAAGAATGTACCGACTGACAAGCCGATTGTAGTGATTGGAAAGTTAGAAAGAAGACGAAACCGGGTTGCCTTTGCGACCGGAGAAATCCGCGATGAGGCCGGCGAACTGTTGGCTGAGTCTGATGGTGTGTTTGTTCAAATTCCCGAGGAAAAACTCAAAGAGATGGGACCTATAAACCACGAATGGAAGGTGTATCCAGATGGGCATTGAGATGAAACCCTATTACAGGCCTTTAAGCCTGGAGAGTTTCGCCTACCTGCTGAAAAAAGCCGGTGAAAAAGCCAAGGTGCTGGCAGGAGGGTCTTACTTCCTGAACGGGGCAGAGGCTAAAAAAGGCGAAGTGCTGATTGACTTACAAGCTCTGAAATTGGATCAGGTCCGGTATGAGGGCGAAATAATGCACGTTGGCGGTTTGTGCAATTTGAACATGTTGATGATGGCTGCCTCCGGTTTACCAGATTTATGCGAGGCGATCCGTCACGAGTCAGGCAGCAATGTGCGCAATACGTTGAGTGTGGCTAACTTCCTTTGTTCTGGAAGGGTTGGGCAAAGTTCTCCTTTGCTTTGTGCCCTGATGGCCCTGGATGCAAAATTACTGCCGATACTTGAATCCAAGCCGGTCTCTCTCTCAGATTTGTATGAGAGAGAACTACCCATCCCTGTTGCGGCGGAGCTAACACTTCCACGGAACGTTGATTTTCGTTTTGCGCAAGTTGGCAGAAGCGAAATGGACCTTCCACAAGTAAGTATGGGCATAACCATTAAAAATAATAAACAACTGCGCGTAGCTATGGATATTGGGAGGCTTTTGTTTGTTGAGGGGACAAGGGAAGAAGTCGTCCAGTTCATCCAGGATAAATGCTCCCAGATGGGTGACCAATGGGCAGGAGCTGAATACCGCAAAAAGACTCTAATGGTTCTGCTGGATCGAATATTGGCGGAAAGACAATTACGCAAGGAGATGAAATGAAGATCGAATTGCGCGTGAATGGTAGTGACTACAGCCTCAATGCTGAAAGCAATCTGAATTTGAGGGATGCTTTGAGGAAACTGGGCTGCCTGAGCATCAAATCTGGTGGCTGTCAATTAGGGGAGTGCGGTGCTTGCACAGTCCTGCTGGATGGCATGCCTGTAAATTCTTGTATGTTGCTGGCAGTCCAGGCAGAAGGCCACGAACTTACAACGGTGGAATCAATCGGTGAGGTAAAGGACCAGGGTTGGAAGAAAACTGCAGGCCTTGACCTTATTCAAGAAGCCTTCATTGAAGCTGGAGCGGTTCAATGCGGATATTGCACGCCTGCGATGATCCTTTCAGCCAAGGCCTTGCTTG
>DATIUL010000223.1:0-5275 GCA_035466865.1 Anaerolineaceae bacterium
ATGGCCGGGTGGACGCGGAAGCACTCATCGAAGTGCATGGCGGTGATATTTCCGCCCGCGATAACACGGAGCTGGCAAATGCTGGCAACCAGGCAGCATCCGTGGCAGGCGGTCTGCTTGACCGAAACCTGATCGATGCAAATGAATACCTGCGCCTGGTTTATCGATTTATGGGGGAGAGTCTACCCAAAGAATTAAAAGAATAGAAAAAACCCTTGCCAAATGGCAGGGACCGGTGTGGTGCCAAATAGAGAGGAGGCAGATGCAAGAAGTAAGGGAACGTTTAGGTTTGGAGGCTCGGGCGCTCAAGCATGATCGCTTTGAGATACTGGCCATTACCGCTGGCGCGGCCAATGGATGGCAATTCCCAGCCGAGGTTTTGAAGGAGTCAATCGCGTTGTGGGACGGGGTGAACTGCTTCATTGATCACGGTCTGGGCAAGCGGTCTGTGCGGGATATCGGCGGCGTGCTACAAAACCCAACCTGGGATGCAAACCAGGAGGGTATCAGAGCTGAATTGCGGGCTTTTGGCCCTTCAGCAAACCTGTTGAGCGAAGTGGGCAAACAGGTACTGGAAGATCAGGATTTGCCAGCCGTAAAGGTAGGCTTCTCGGCCGATGTGCTCTTCAACGGTAAAGGCAAATGCGTTGAGAAAATTCTGAAAGTCTTCTCTGTAGACCTGGTTTACAACCCGGCCAGGGGCGGAATCTTCCTGCGCGCTCTCAATCAATTCAATATCAAACCCATCTTAGAAGGAGGCTATGCCATGCAATTATCAGAAAACACGGAAACCAGCCAAAAGGAACTCAGTCTGGCGCTTGAGGAAAGGCCCGACCCCGTCCAAACGCTGCAGGAAGAATTGGCCGAAATGCGCAAAACACGCAAAGCGATGAGCACATGGATGCTCGAAGCCAGCCTTTCAGCCAGTAACCTGCCCAAGACGATGAAGGATCGCATTCAAGCACAATTTCAGGAGCGCGAATTTGCTCCCGCGGAACTGCAATCAGCCATGCGGGAAGCCCGTGGCTTGCTGGCAGAAATTGAGCACGGCCGGGCAGTGGCCGGTTCGCCGCGCATAGAAGGCATGTTTGAACCAGCCGAACGCTTGCAGGCTGCGGTGGATGACCTGTTTGGCAACCCCAGGGAAGCAGCCCTCAAGCAGGTGCAGGCACCCAGGCTTTCAGGCATCCGCGAGCTTTACCTGGCAACCACCGGCGATCTTGACATGCACGGCGGCTACCATGCGGAGCGTGCCCAGTTTGCCACTACTGCCGATTTCAGCGGTCTGGTAAAAAACGCGCTCAACAAGATTGTGGTCAACACCTGGGAAGAACTTGGCAAGGCAGGTTACGACTGGTGGAAGCAGGTGAGTGTGCAGGAACACTTTAACACCCTTAATAGCGTCTCGGGTACCCTGGTAGGCACGGTGGGGGACCTGCCAACCGTGGCGGAAGGTGGGGCGTACACCGAATTGAGCGTGGGAGATTCAGCAGAGACAGCCACATTCAAGAAGTATGGCGGCTACATCCCACTCACGCTGGAACTGATCGACCGGGATGAGACCCGCAAGCTGCGCTCCTATGCCAGGGAACTGGCCAGCGCGGGAATGCGCAAGATTTCCCGCCTGGTGGCGGCCATTTTCACCGCCAGCAACGGTGTTGGCACCAACCTGGGCGACGGTGGAGCACTTTTCAATAACACGGCGGTCACCACGGTTGGGGGCCATGCCAACCTGGACACACTGGCACTCAGTACGACTAACTGGGATGCGGTTTCGGGGCGGGTATACAAGCAGCCCATGCTGGTCAAGAACGCAGCCGGGCTTTATGGCATCGGCCCTTATATGGCCGTCAATCCAAAATACATGCTTATTCCCCGAGGTTTACAAAAGGCTGCCATGGAAATTTGCGGCGGAAGCTTTGTGCGGGAATCCGGCTATGTTTACGACAATGTACTCAAAGGCAGCGCCGTACCAGTTGTAGTTCCTGATTGGACGGACGACGCGGATTGGGCCGCGGTTTGTGACCCGCGTGTCGCTCCAGCTATCTACGTGGGCGAGCGCTTTGGCCTGACTCCGGAAATCTTTATCGCCGGGGACGAACTCTCGCCGGCAGTCTTCACCAATGACGAACATCGCCTCAAAGTGCGCCATTTCCTGGCGGTCTGGGTAAACGACTTCCGCCCGCTCTATAAATGTAACGTTGCCTGAGAAAGGAGACATATGAACAAGTGGAAACAACTATTGTGCTCGCGGAAGTTCTGGGCCGCGGTAATCGGCCTGGTCTTCCTGGTGATCAAGGTATTCAAACCCGATTTTCCCTTACAAGGTGAAGAGGTGATTGGTTTGCTCACTGTACTCTCGGTGTACATATTTGGCACCGCGCTTGAAGACGGTCTGAGCGCGCTGCTGCGGCAGTAAGCTGCTTGAAATGGGATGCATCCGGGCCTTTTACAGGCCTGGATGCAATGAGAAAGGAGGCACTGTGGAAAGCGCGGAACTAAAGAAAGTGGTACTGAAGCTGGTTGGCAGGAATGCCATGGCTTTTGCTTTTCATCCCGAAGACCGCAGCCTGAGTGTGGTGGACCGGCATGGCAGGAAGTTCCTGTTTGGCTGGGGCGACTATCAGCAATATCTCAAGGCTGGCAAGGGCACTGCGCCAGAAAAGCCCGTGGGCAGAATTGAGGTTCTGCATGGCTGACCTGGCAAGCATGGAAACGGCCCTCAAGCAGCAATTTATCGACCTGTATCAGTTGGCCATTCCCGAAGCCAGCCAGGAAGAAGCGATTCGCCGCACTTTGGCACGCTTGAATTTGGCCTTAGGCGGCCAGGCTGAATTGGCTGGTTTGGATGGCGCCACCCAAACCAGCCTACCGGCGGATTGGCAGCTGGCGCTGCTTGAAGGGGCAGCTGCCTGCCTTTTGGACTATAGCCTGCGCAGTAACCTGGCACGAAACAGCGAGGATGGGCATTCTTTGCCCGTTTTCGAACGGAGGGCAGATTGGCTGCAAAACAAGTTTGAGGATTCGCTCGAATTTTTACGCAGTCTTGGCCTGCAAACCAGCCTGGAAGGGGCTAACGCAAGCTGGGAATGGAATGAAGAGGCAGCCTCCTATGGAAACGCTTGAAATTGGAACTCACAGCTTGAACGGCAGCCAGTATTGGGTGCAGGTGCTGGGGGAAGGCCGCCACCCGCTGATTACCAGCGCGAAGTATTTACGCCGGATTTCAGACCAGCCGGTGGTGGCAGAAGAACTGCTCTTGTTTTTCCGCGGCAGCCCGGCAGAGCTGGAAGGCGTACTGCGTGCCTTCCAAAACCTGGTGGCAGTTACAAGCAGCACTTTCGCTGGGTTGCCCCAACTGGCGCTAAAGACCACTGTAGACTCTGAGGCCTACTTCAGCCAAATTCTTGAGGCTCAATTGGAAGAAAGCCTGGAATCAGTGGAGAACACTGCCATGGACACTTTGCGCCTAAAGATATTATTTAAACGCCTGCAAATCTGCAATTCTGCAGAAGTGGAATTACCCCTTACCCTTCCAGGTGGCAGCAGCCAGACCGGCGGGGTTACCCTTTACAATCACGAAGACCTGCACACTGGCCATCATGGCAGCGCCGTTGTGAATACCGCGGTGCTGAATACGAATTTGGCTGTAGCGCTAAGGGCTGAGGTAACCAACAATTACAATGCCGGTGCCTTGGGTAACTTCAGGTTGGGATTACTGGTTTCGAGCGTTACAGGTTACTTTCCTAAATTGGACTTTGAGGCTGAAACTGGTTCTCTTCTGACCCCGATTGCATCGGCTACAGATTCTGGTGATGCTTACATACAACCAAGTTGGGCGGGCAACGACTGGACCAGCCTGTTCACTTATCAGATCTCGGATCTTGACCTGGCCATTCTGAACCAGACCAGCCTGCTTCCAATTCTGCGCTTTAGCACTCGTCCGGCGGATACCAGCCTACAATTCCGCTTACGCGCGAGCGTGAACGACAGCCTGCACTTCCTCACTGGGGCGGGTGGCTTGCAGGGGCAGGGTAACCTGGCCACTTTGCCAGCGGTACGTCTTAACCAAAGCGCGCTGCCCGGGGTGGAACTGCCCAGCGGATTGCTGCTTGAACTCCAAGCCATTTCTTCTGAAGCTGGCAGCCATACGGTGGCGCTGGATAGCTTGCGGCTGTTTCCGCAAGCGGGTTTTGCCAACTTTACTTCCTTGGGCGGTTTGCCTTATGGCGCCAAACTGATTGACCAACCCGACCGGGGCCTGGCCTGGAGCCGGGTGGGCGGGCACGAGCTGCAGAGCCACAACCGTTTTGGCTCTGACTTCCTTATCCCCGCAGGTTCTTATGGAAAACTATTTATCATGGGGGAAGCGCTATCAGGCCAGGCAGAAATTGAACGCACATATTTGGTGCGGGTATGGGGAAGCAAGCGCAGGCAAATCCTATGAATCTGGAAGTTTTATTGGAATCCCCTTCAGGAGAGATACTTCCCTGGCCGGGCGGGATTACAAACGTAAAACAAATGCGTTGGGTGTTGCACGGCGGCCCGGAAATGGCATTGATCTCGCTGGCTTCCACTTTGACCTTGGAGGAGATGTCGCCCTATCTGGGCTGGAAGGTATTTGTCCGCAACCGCTACCAAACTCCCGTCTGGTGGGGTTTTATCGAGGAGATTGAGGCCAATCTGGAGGGTGCAAGCAAACATATTTCTTTACAGATGCTTACAAACCGGGTGGCAGTGACTTACCTTTCGCAGGCTCCCGGCATGGAGTTTGGGTTAAGGGCGCAAACGCCTTGGGTGGAAGATCTGGCCAGCCAGGCCGTTTTTGGGGTCAAAGAAAGATTGCTGAGCCTGGGGAGCATGGGCGAAGAGGAAGCCCTACTGCATGCCCGCAAGGCTTTGAGCGAGAATGCCTTTCCAAGGCCGCGAATCAACTTGATTGCTGGAAAACAGGACAATGGCATCTTGCTGCGCTGCAGCGGTTGGTTCAAAACCCTGGCATGGCGGCATTTCAGCCCTGGCAGCAGTTTGTTTGGCAATATGCCTACCCAGTCGGGAACGAGCGCTGTGGGCATGGAAGCTGCCTGCCTGCGCTTGGCGCAAAGCTTTAGGCCGGCGGTGGCCATGCAGGTTAGTTTTGTGGCCCTGCGCCTGCGGAAAATTGGCAACCCAACGGATAATTTACAGGTCCAAATCCAAAGCGATAACGCAGGTGCTCCATCAGGTTCCGTTCTGGGCAGTGCAAGCGTCTCAGCGGCCGCCCTCTCCGCGGAAT
>DATIUL010000224.1:0-7103 GCA_035466865.1 Anaerolineaceae bacterium
GTTTACCTTCCGGACCGAATTTTACATGAAAACAAAATAATTAGCGAAAAATGTAAAAGCCCGCCTGCTTTGATACAATTTAGTCATCACTTATCCAACGAAAGAGGACCCATATGTCAGTTTCAGATCAAATCGGCGTTAAAGTTCCTGAAATACTTCTCCCAAAAAAAGACATAAATCCAACCAAATGGGCAGTTATTGCCTGTGATCAATTTACTTCCCAACCCGAGTATTGGGAGGACGTAGCCAACCTGGTTGGTGATTGCCCTTCAACTTTACACATGATCCTCCCAGAAGTATGGCTGCATGCGGATGACGTGGCGGAGCGAATTGCCAAAAGTCAGGCCACAATGCGTGATTACCTGCAAGCAGACCTTTTTGATGCTAAAAATGGGTTTATCCTGGTTGAACGCACTAATTCAGGTAAAGTCCAAACCGGGTTGATGGTGGCTTTGGATTTGGAAACATATGATTTCAATAAGGGCTCACAAACTCTGATCCGGGCCACCGAAGGTACCATCCTCGACCGCTTGCCCCCTCGGATGCAGGTTCGACGCGGAGCTCCTCTGGAAATGCCGCACATCATGGTGCTTTACGACGACCAGGCAAATGTGGTTCTTAAGGATGTGCAACAAGTAAAGAACTCACTGGAAGTCTGCTACGATTTTGAGCTTATGCAAGGCAGTGGCCACCTGAAGGGCTATTTGGTGGAAGATGAACGATTGATCGAAAGCATTACGATGCACTTAGCTGAGCTCATTAAGCCAGAATACTACGCGCAACGTTATGGTAATGTTAATCCTAACCACCCACTTCTCTTTGCAATGGGTGATGGTAATCACTCGCTTGCAACGGCCAAAGCAATTTGGGAGGAACTGAAACCCACCGTAGGTATGGATCATCCTGCCAGGTACGCGTTGGTGGAATTGGTGAATTTGCATGATCCCGCCCTGCAGTTTGAAGGTATTCACCGAGTTCTATTTAATGTAGATAAGAACTTCCTGGCAAGTATGCTTGAGCATTGGCAGGGGCATGTCAGTATTGTTCCTGTACAGTCCCTGGCGGCAATGACCCGGAGGGTTAATGGCGCGGATAAGGACCAGCAAGTCTTTGGGGTCATCAACATCAATGGCTACCAATTAGTTGAACTTAACGGTCTGTCTCAAAACCTGGCCGTTGGCAATCTGCAAGCCTATTTGGATGAATATCTGAAAAATCATCCCGAGACCAAGATTGACTACGTTCACGGTGACGATGTTGTGGAGTCGTTAGGTCAGAAATTTGGAAATACTGGGTTTTACTTGCCAGCAATTCCCAAGAATTCCTTCTTTAAGACTGTAATTGTCGATGGTGCCCTACCCCGCAAGACCTTCTCTATGGGTCATGCCAAGGACAAACGCTTCTATATGGAATGCAGAAGAATCGTCCTTTAGAATGCTTGACACATCGAACAATTGTGCTAATATTAATCTATACGACATAAGCGGAGAATAAGATGGCAGCTAAAAAACCCACCACCCAAAACACTGAGTTAAATAACAATTTGAATGAAGCCAAGAAAGCAGTTCTTGATAGAGCTTTGCACGAAATTGTCAAAAAATATGGCGAAGGCAGCATTATGCGCCTCGGCGAAGCCCACCAAATGGCAGTGGAAGCCATCCCTACCGGAGCGCTGTCCCTGGATCTTGCCCTTGGGGTTGGTGGCATTCCTCGAGGCCGAATTACCGAAATCTTTGGACCAGAATCTTCTGGCAAGACAACGCTTTGCCAGCACATCGTGGCCGAAAGCCAGGCCCAAGGTGGTACTGCTGCATTCATCGATATGGAGCATGCCCTTGATCCAACCTACGCCGCCAAATGTGGCGTGAATGTCGATGAATTGTTGATCTCCCAACCTGATACGGGCGAACAGGCACTTGAAATTTGTGAAACGCTGGTACGGTCCGGCGCCGTTGATTTAGTGGTTGTCGATTCTGTGGCTGCCCTGGTACCCCGTTCGGAAATTGATGGCGACATGGGCGACCCCACCATGGGTGTGCAAGCCCGCTTGATGTCCCAGGCGCTTCGTAAGCTTTCGGGCTCCATCAATCAAACTAAAACAGCCGTTATTTTCACGAACCAACTGCGTCAAAAAATCGGTGTTATGTTTGGCAATCCTGAAACCACTACCGGCGGTATGGCGCTCAAATTTTATGCTTCTGTACGCCTGGATGTACGCCGTGTCCAATCCATCAAAGTCGGAGCTGAAATTGTTGGAAACCGTGTGCGCGTACGTGTGGTCAAAAATAAAGTGGCTGCACCTTTCCGCACGGCTGAATTTGATATTATGTACAACGAGGGCATTTCCAAGGCTGGCGACCTGCTGGATCTGGCTACAAATCTGGAAGTGATTGAAAAACGCGGCTCCTTCTATTCGTTTAATGAGAGTCGGCTTGGGCAAGGTCGAGAGGCATCCAAGAATTATCTAAACCAGAATCCTGAAATCATGAAGGAAATCGAAATGCAAGTGCGCAGCCTTGGCAATACGGAGCTGCTAACCGGTGCTTTCGATGGTGCTGCAACAGAAAGTGAGCACGAAGAAGGCTCAGATTATTAGGCCCGGATTTTAGGGTTAGTCACCAAGATGGATTTGGCTTGAAATTTATATGTTGGCACTTTTAGCTAACCTCAAACCATCGAATAATTAACACACATAAAAATGCCCGGTAAAAGCCGGGCATTTCTGTAATTTATCTTCACGGAAGCTTCAAAAGCTTTCTTTACGAAAAATTAAGTACCTTCCTGCCAGGAACCCAGGTACTTGACCTGTTCAGGGGTGAGTACGTCAAGTCTCACACCCATGGCTTCCAACTTCAAGCGGGCAATTTCGCGGTCAATTTCTTCAGGGACGTTATACACCTTATTCTCAAGCTTGCCGGCATTTTTGAGCATATACTCAGCCGCTAATGCCTGATTGGCAAAGGACATATCCATAACGGAGGCAGGATGGCCTTCAGCGGCTGCAAGGTTGATCAAGCGACCTTCGCCCAAAATGTTGATCAGGCGGCCATCTTCAAGGTGATAAGTCTCCACAAAGGGGCGCACAAGGGATTTATCTTTGGCCAATTTTTCAAGGGCAGGGATATTGATCTCGCAGTTGAAGTGGCCTGAATTGGCAATAATGGCCCCGCTCTTCATCACCTCAAAATGATTTTGGTCGATTACGTTGATATCGCCCGTGACGGTTACAAATACATCGCCAACCTTGGCGGCTTCAGCCATAGGCATCACGCGGAAACCATCCATAACAGCTTCGAGTGCTACCACAGGGTCGATTTCTGTGACGATAACATTGGAGCCCATGCCTCGGGCGCGCATTGCCAGGCCGCGACCACACCAGCCATAACCGGCCACAACGAAGGTTTTGCCAGCTAACAAAATGTTGGTTGCACGAATAATCCCGTCGATTGTGCTCTGGCCAGTACCATAACGGTTATCGAAGAAATGCTTGGTCATGGCATCGTTCACAGCCATTACAGGGAATTCCAACATGCCATCCATGGCCATCGCGCGCAGCCTGATGACACCGGTGGTGGTTTCTTCCGTGCCACCAACGATGTTAGGCAGAAGTTCACGATATTCTTTGTGAATGGTGCTCACCAAATCAGCGCCATCATCCATCGTGATCTGAGGCTTGTGGGCAATCGCTGCATGCAGGTTTTTATAATAGGTTACATCATCTTCGCCTTTGATAGCGAACACGGGGATCTCATATTGAGAAACCAAGGCCGCGGCTACATCATCCTGAGTTGAGAGCGGATTGGAAGCCGTGATAACGATATCCGCACCACCAAGCTGCATCACCCGCAAAAGATTGGCCGTTTCAGTGGTGACGTGCATGCAGCAAGCCATTCGGACCCCGTCAAAGGGTTTTTCATTTTTGAATCGTTTGGCTAATGAAGTAAGGACCGGCATTTCGCGTTCTGCCCAGTCCATTCTTCTGCGTCCGCCTTCAGCAAGGCTAAGGTCTAAAATGTTGTAATTTTGCATTGAATCTCCGTTTATTCTTTATCTTGATTGATGGTATCCAGCAAACCCTGATCATCAAAGGTTTGGCGATAATACTGTTTATATTCCTGCCAGGTAAATTTATGTTCCTGAGTGCCGTGTTTAGCCAGGCAGTACGCTGCCGTGGTAGCACCCATTTCAGCACAGATCTTCATCGGCCACCCCAGCAGATAACCTCTTAGGAAACCGCCTCTAAAAGCATCTCCAACACCGGTGGGGTCTACCACTTTTACGTCTGGGATAACCGGCACCAACGTATCCTCTTCAGCCGTTACCACCCGGGCACCTTCTTTGCCTAATGTTACCACGCAGAACTTGGGGCCATAGAGGATTTCATCCGTGGTCATACAGGTCTCTTTTTGGAGTAATTCGAACTCATATTCGTTCACAAAAAGACCATAGGAATTCTGCAAACCTCTGCAAAGAATCTCCTTATTCATCCGAACTATTTGTTGGCCAGGGTCAAAAACCATCTTCAAACCTAATTCCGCGCACTCGTCGATATAGTGATCCATAGCCACGGGGTCAGTTGGAGAAACCATTACGAGGTCACCCTTTTCGAATGAAGACTCTCGCAAAGGCATATTTGCAGAATCAGCCATTGCCCCGGTATAGAAGGAAGCTATTTGGGATTGCCCAAGATCAGTGTTCTGAAAGAACGAAGCGGTAAATCTTTCTTTGTCGATAAATACGCCGCTTGTATCTACGCCAACTGCCTGTAAATGCTGATTAAAATCGCTAAAATCCTGACCAGCTGCAGAATACAAGTAGGGCTTCCCGCCCACAAGGGCCAGGTTGTAAGCGATATTCGCACCCACCCCGCCATAGCGTTTGACCATATCCTCCACAAGAAATGAAAGACTTATTTTATCCAGTGATTCTGGCAGGATATGATCCTTGAAATAGCCAGGAAAATACATCAGGTAATCGAAAGCTATGGATCCTGTAAGGATTACTTTCATTTCGCCCTCCCATTGTTGTTTAATACTGAAATGCTTCTAAAGAAAGGTGGGTAAAGAACCCCTTTTTCAGTTACAAGTGCGTCAATCAGGCGATGTGGGGTTACATCAAAGGCATAGTTCAACGCCCGGGCATTCACCGGTGCAACCGGCAATCCGTTTTGCTGAAGATTTAGAATTTCTTCACTGCTTCGTTCTTCGATTGTCACAGCGCTACCATCAGGGCTGGCAAAATCTAGGGTGGAAAGCGGAAAGGCTGCGTAGGCCGGAATACCATTATCATAGGCAGCCAGGGCTAACATGTAGGTGCCAATCTTATTGACAACATCTCCATTGGTAGCCACACGGTCGGCACCAAAGAACACCTTCTCAACCCTCCCCAGGCGCATCAGGTAACCCGCGCTGGAGTCGGTAATTATTTCATAGGGAATCTTGTATTGCTCCAATTCCCAGGCCGTGAGGCGGGAGCCTTGTAAACGGGGCCTGGTTTCATCCACAAAAACGTGAATACGTTTGCCTTGTTCGTGAGCCATCCGAATGCAACCCAGCGCGGTTCCGTAATCCACGGAAGCCAAGGCACCAGTGTTGCAATGATGAATTATGTGATCGCCATCATTTATCAAATCCGCGCCAAAGCGTGAAATGGCCATATTGGTGGCCACGTCTTCTTCAGCTTTCTGATTGGCAAGCACCAAAAGAGTTTCGGATAAATCGCTGCTGCTTCCTTCAAACTCAATAATTGCTTTTGAGACTGTTTCAATTGCCCAGCCAAGATTCACCGCGGTTGGACGGGCAAAGCCAAGGTGGCCGGCAAACTGTAAAAGCCGCTCCTTCATCCAGGCCAGTGATTCCCCTTCCAGTTCCCTGGCTTTAAGTGCCATGGCGTAAAAGGCTGAAATTCCGATGATCGGAGCGCCTCTAATGGTCATTGTTTTGATGGCTGTTCGGATTTCATCTGCCTGTTTAAACTCAATTATGGCAAATTCACAAGGCAACTTTGATTGATCAATAGCCCTGACGACACCTTTTTCATTAATCCACTCGATAGATCGCATCTAACTCCATTAAAAGACGCCCAAGGGGGCGTCCCGTAAAAGTTTACCATAAGGTGGGTGCGCGCTCTAATTATCTTACCGATTCGGTGAAACCTTAGAAACAATTATAATTCCAGCATGCGTTCGCGTTCTTCCTCGATCAGATGGATTTCTATTGGTTTTTTGGTTGTTGGTGCCTTGTTGCTTGTAATGCAGCTTATCCGTTACAGCAGTGTACGTGCCGCATTACCCACTGGAATGAAAATTGCTGGCATTTCCGTCGGCGGGCTAAGCCCTGAAGAAGCCGCTGACCGCTTGAATCAAATCTTCCTTTCCCCTATTGAGCTGCGAATAGACAACACACGCGTTCAAGTTCGACCGGCTATTTTGGGTTATCGTATAAAACTTGAAAATATGCTGGCCGCAGCTGATAAGCAACGCACGAGTTTATCTTTTTGGGTTGGATTTTGGCGATTTCCTTGGAATCAACAGATTAGCTCTGAGGATATTCCTTTACAATACGAACTTGACAAGAATCGCCTGAAAGCTTTTCTGGAGTCAGATATTGCTTCCCGTTACGAACGCCCCGCTCTGACTGCTTTGCCTGTTCCAGGTGAGGCCAGTTTCAATACCCAAGAAGGTGGTACAAAAATAAATTATCAAACATCCATTTCGAGAGTCGAAACTGCCCTGGCCTCGAAGGATAATCGTTTCGCTGTTTTGGATTTTGTGCAGACCGCGGCCCTAAAACCCACCTTTAACGCGCTTGAGTTTAGTCTGCAAGCAATTATCGATGAATCGCCTTACGACGGTTTGATTGAGCTTTACCTTAAAGACCTACAAAATGGCAAGCTGATCCATTTTACCCGCCGCCGGGATGAGACTGAAAACACACCTGTAGATTTTGCCTATTCTTCTTGGTCCACTATCAAAATCCCCATCCTGGTATCCACATTCTCCCGCCAGGAAGCACCTTATCCCGAAGTTCTTCTGGCAGATATTGCCAAGATGATCGAGCAATCGGATAACAGTGCTTCAGATACCGTTGCCCAGGAAGGGGTCG
>DATIUL010000225.1:0-5764 GCA_035466865.1 Anaerolineaceae bacterium
GCAGAACACCTGGACCATTGTTGGAAAGAAATTGGCAAGTGGGAAGCCTAATCCCGATTCTCTAAAATTCACCTCCAGCGTTGTTGTTAATGAGGAAATTACCTCAATGATATAATGGATATATCTTAACCAACGAGGTGAATATGTGCGCTTGCTGCCAAACAAAAAAGACCATCCAAACTGAAAAAGCACCCAAAGCCATTGGTCCTTACTCTGTGGCCACGACCATTGAGGATTTCGTATTTACCTCCGGACAACTCGGGATTATCCCCGAAACCGGTCAGTTGGCTGATGGAATTGAAGCACAAACACGCCAGGCCCTCAAAAATGTGGAGGCTGTACTTGAGGCAGCAGGCTCGTGCCTTGCGTGTGTTTTAAAAACCACCGTTTTCTTGAAGTCCATGAGCGATTTTGCGACCATGAATGCCATCTACGCCGAGTTTTTCACTTCAGATTTTCCAGCCCGTTCCGCCATCGAAGCAGCTGCTTTACCCAAAGGTGGGCTGGTAGAAATTGAAACAATTGCCAGGATTTGTAAAGACCAGGCCTGAAGCCAGATCATGAACCCAGAAGTTTCTGTAATCATTCCGTGCCGGAATGAGGCCGAGACCATCACTCTGCTCCTGGATGCACTCTATACCCAAAGCTATCCACGCGAACAGATGGAAGTAATTGTTGCTGACGGGATGTCGCAGGACGCCACCCGGAAGCGCATCGCAGCATATCAAACTCAACACCCGGATATGCTGATCAAGATCGTGGATAATCCCAAACGCACTATTCCAGCAGCCCTCAACCGGGCAATTGAAGCATCTATGGGGGAATATATCATTCGCCTGGATGCGCATTCCATCCCTGGTCAGGACTATTTAACACGTAGCGTACAGGGATTGAAGGATAATCTGGCTGAAAACATTGGCGGGGTCTGGGATGTTGCCCCTCAAAACGGCACCCCGATCGCAAAGGCGATTGCTGCCTCCGCTGCTCACCCGCTGGCTGTCGGAGGAGCCAAGTATCGCTTTACTGACAAGGCCGCGTATGTAGAAACCGTACCCTTTGGAGCCTGGAAGCGCAGTATTTTGCGAGCGGTGGGAGGGTACGATGAGAGTCTGCTTACAAATGAAGATTACGAACTCAATACCCGGCTAACCCAGCAAGGCGGCCGGATTTATCTTGACCCACAAATCCGCAGTGTTTATTTTGCCCGATCCAACCTGTCAGGCTTGGCCAGCCAGTACTGGCGTTACGGTTATTGGAAAACGGCAATGCTCAAACGCTACCCTGACAGCCTAAAACTGAGGCAGGCTTTGCCACCCCTGCTGGTGAGTGGTCTGGCTGTTCTTCTTGTTCTTTCTCTCGTCATAAAAGGGTTTTGGCCATTTTTTTTGCTCGCTGCTGGGCTTTATTTAGTGGTTTTACTTGCCATTGGCACACAGATTGCTATCCAAAAGAAAGATATAATCATGATTCCTTTGGTTGCAATTGCAACACTAAGCATGCACTTTGCCTGGGGAACAGGCTTTATTTATGGATTATTCAGTAAGCACTAATCATTAACCGGAGATATACACCTTAATGCACTCAAATTCAGTCACAAGTAACTTACGCCTGACACGTTCGGAACAACGCTTCCTGCTCGTGATGGGCGATATATTGGCAGGTTTCCTGGCTCTCTTTGTGGCTGTCTATGTCTGGTCGCGGGTTGATCAGAGCTCAATCTTTAACCTGGCATTTATTAGAACCAGAGTTCCCAGTTGGTTTTATCTGCTGCCATTGCTCTGGATTCTCTTTCTGGTGGAAGTTTATGATTTGCGCAAAGCCAGCAGTTACCGCGAAACGTTCAAAGGGATTGGCATGGCAACTTTGTTGGCCGGCCTGGCATACTTAATTGTTTACTTTGCCTCAACTCCCGTTTCACTTCCACGTGTAGGTGTGGCAGCATTTGTCATTGCGGTGGCTCTCATTACCCTCATTTGGCGCGTTTTGTTTATCCAGATGTTTTCTGTAGTTTCCCGGCAGAAGCGTGTCCTAATTGTTGGTGCTGGCCGTGCTGGGACCGTTTTAACAGAAGAATTCTCCAAGCAGACTCCCCCGCCATTTAATCTGATAGGTTTGATCGATGATGACCCAACCAAGTTAGGCCATCAAATTAGTGGCTACCCGATCATTGGAAATCACGAATCCCTGAATGAAGTTATCGCCGATCAAAACATTACCGATCTGATCCTGGCTATTTCAAACAAAATGAACCACGGTATGTTTCAGACCTTATTGGCGGCTCAAGAAAGCGGTATGGGGCTTTCGACAATGGAAGAGGCTTATGAAAGCCTTACCAACCGTGTGCCCATCAGCTTGCTGGAGTCGGATTGGGTCATCCGTGAATTTCTTGATCATTCTCCCAACAGTGGGTTTTACCGCATCTTCAAGCGCTTGATTGATATCGTCCTTGCCATCATAGGTCTTATTTTCCTGGTTTTGTTTTTTCCACTCATCGCGTTGGTGATTTACCTGGATTCTGGTCTGCCCATCATCTTCCGTCAGGAACGTATTGGCAAATCCGGTTACGCCTACACCATGCTCAAATTTCGTACTATGAAAAATAGTAGGGATATGGAAAAAGAGGCACTGGTAACCCAAATGAATGACCCGCGTATTACCCAAGTGGGTAAGTTCCTGCGCAAATCGCACCTGGACGAGCTTCCGCAAGTGCTGAATGTTCTTAAAGGTGAAATGAGCGTGGTCGGGCCGAGGTCCGAACGCAGTGAACTGGTGGTTGAGTTCCAAAAACGGGTGCCATTTTACAGGGCGCGTTTCCTCGTCAAACCTGGCCTCACAGGTTGGGCGCAGATCCACCAGGCTTATGCCGAGACTGTGGATGAGACGTCTATCAAACTGGAATATGACCTTTACTACATTCAACACTGCAACATGGCTATGGATTTCCTCATCATGCTGCGCACCCTTGGCGCCGTCTTTGGGTTCAAAGGGCGGTAGACAAATTGGCCATTTTGTCCGAAAAGGAGTGGGAGGAAACCCTTGAGAGCTTTCCTCAAGCCCACATTCTGCAACTTGCCAGCTGGGGGAAACTAAAAGCTCATTTTGGCTGGATGCCTTTTCGGGTTGGCAACGAAAAAACCGGCGCACAAATTCTGTTTCGGAAACTTCCTCTCAACTTTAGCATTGCCTACATCCCAAAGGGTCCTCTGGGCCGTGATTGGCAAACCCTTTGGCCAGAAGTTGACCGGCTCTGCCGCGAACAGCAAGCCATTTTCCTGCAGGTTGAGCCAGACGCTTTTGAGGGGTCGGTTGACTTGCCCGAGCCTGCCTGGCTTGAAGGTTTTAGTGTTGAAAACGATACCATCCAACCCCGTAGTACCAGCTTAATCGACCTTTCATTGTCAGAAGAAGAAATTCTGAGCACTTTGAAGCAGAAGACACGGTACAACATTCGCCTGGCTGAAAAGAAGGGCGTAACAGTTCGGCTGAGTGATGACCTCGCTAACTTCCATCGCGTCAGCCAGGTAACAGCCGAACGCGACGGATTTTTTGTACATTCACAAGATTACTATCAGAAAGCATTCGATTATTACTCCCAGGGTGGGCATGTGGCCCTTTTCGAAGCAAGGCTTGATTCCATGCCACTTGCTTACCTGATGCTTTTCATTAACGGCCAACGGGCCTGGTATTTCTATGGGGCTTCGGATGATGCCTATCGCAACCTGATGCCGGCTTACTTGTTGCAATGGGAGGCTATGCGCTACGCAAAAGCCCGGGGTGCAACGGTCTACGACCTCTGGGGTATACCGGATGAAGGTGAAGAGACCCTTGAAGAAAATTTTATGGCGCGTACGGACGGGCTTTGGAGCGTATATCGTTTCAAACGCGGTTTCAATGGCCGTGTTGTGCGCAACTTACCAGCTTATGTAAAGGTTTATAAACCATTGCTTTATCGTCTTTACCAGGCATACCGCAAACGCCGCAAGGGGAACAGCCATGCGGGAGATTAAGGTTGCTGCATCAGAGGATTGGGATGCCCTGATTAGCCAGGTAAGGGAAGCACACTTGCTGCAAACCTGGGAATGGGGACTCTCCAAGAAACGCAATGGCTGGGCGCAGGAAGCCCTGGTTTGGGATTCTCCCGACGGTCAGATTATCGCGGCAGCGATGCTGCTTTTACGGCAAATAAAGATCCTTCCAGGTATCAGGGTCAATGTACTGTACTGCCCAAAGGGCCCAACCTTAAAATGGGAAGACGAAAATCTGGTTTCAACCGTATTGCAGGATTTGGAAACTTACACCAAAAAAAAGAAAGCCATTTTCCTCAAAATTGATCCGGATGTGTTGTTGGGTACCGGTATTCCTGGCAGCGAAAACGAAACCCAAAACCCAGCTGGCCTGGCTGTGGAAGCCCTGCTAAAGGCCAGAGGCTGGCATTTTTCACAAGATCAAATCCAGTTCCGCAATAGCGTTTTTATTGACCTAAACAGGGATGAAGAAACCCTGCTTGCCGCCATGAAACAAAAGACACGCTACAACATCCGTTTGGCGGAACGAAGAAGTGTAATTGTGCGACAAGCGCAAATGGACGACCTGCCCATGCTTTACAGCATGTACGCGGCTACCGGGGTGAGAGATGGTTTCGTGGTGCGGCATGAGGCGTACTATACCGAGTTGTGGGGGCAATTCATGCAAGCCGGAATGGCAAATGGGCTGATTGCTGAATTTGGGGGCAAACCTATTGCCGCTGTCATGATTTTTCATTTTGCTGGTATGGCCCGCTATATGTTTGGTATGTCACTGGAGGCCAACCGCGATTTGATGCCAAATTATCTGCTGCAATGGGAAGCTATCAAGTTAGCCAAATGCCTGGGCTGCCTTACTTATGATTTCTGGGGGGCGCCAGATGATTTTAATGAACAGGACTCGCTTTGGGGTGTATACCGCTTCAAAGAAGGTTTTAATGGCGTAACCGTCCGCCACATTGGGGCTTGGGATTTCGTAGCCAGACCATACGTGTATAAAGCGTACACTGAATTTCTACCAAAATTACTCGACCTTACCCGCCGCTGGGGCAAAGCACAGAACCGAAAGAAGGCTTACAGTGATTGAACGTTTCGCGCTTGCCCATTTGCCCACACCTATCGAGCCTTTGAAGGGGCTGACCTGTCAATTTGGTGGACCTAACCTTTTTATCAAACGCGATGACCTGACCGGCCTGGGGATGGGCGGCAATAAAACCCGCAAACTGGAATACCTGCTGGCGGATGCACTCAGCCATGGCTGTAAGACCCTGATGAGCACCGGAGCGGTGCAATCAAATCACTGCCGGCAGGTGGCTTCCGCGGCGGCTAAAGCTGGACTGGCATGTATTTTGATTTTGGCAGGGGACGAGCCAGAGGAACGGCAGGGTAATCTGCTGTTGGATTATCTCAGTGGTGCAAAAACGGTTTTCGTAAAACGCGCGGAGCGAGACGCGGAACTGCAAAAAGCTTTTGAAGAAGCTGAGCAAACCGGCAAGAAACCTTACCTCATCCCTTACGGCGGTTCAAGCGCTATCGGCGCGCTTGGATATCTGGAAGCCATGCATGAGCTCAAGGCGCAGGGGATGGACCCCGATTGGATTGTTTTTGCCTCTTCTTCCGGCGGTACGCATGCCGGGATGGCACTGGGAGCCAGGGTGTATGGTTTGAAAGCCAAAGTGCTGGGCATCGGCATTGATAAACTCAACCTAAACTTCAGAACTATCATTGCCAGTTTGGCCAAT
>DATIUL010000226.1:0-2667 GCA_035466865.1 Anaerolineaceae bacterium
TTACCTCAAGGCGGGGCAGTATTATTACCCAGGCGTGGGTCACTGACCGGGTTCCTGAAGGCCTGATTTTTGGCAATTTCCACTTCCCTGAGGCTAACGTTAACTACCTAACTAAAGCCGCTCTCGATCCAATAGCAAAAATTCCCGAATATAAAGTGACCGCGGTTAAGATGGAAGCCATTCCCTGAACCGGATAAAGAATTTACCAAAAGCTCTTTCAATTGATGAAAGAGCTTTTTTGTTGACAACAATTCAAAGCAGAGCTTACCCTTGCGATTAAGCTCTGCTTGTAATGCTTAGGGTTATGACTCTTTGAAGGTACCTTCAACCACGTCGCCCTCATCGGGTTTACCGGCCTCAGGTTCGCCAGGTTGTGTGTAATCTGCCCCTGGTTGGCCACCAGCTTGTGGGCCGGCAGCTTGCCCTTGTTGGTAAGCAGCCTGACCAATTTCCTGCATGACCTGCTGCAGCGACTGGCTGGCCGCGTTGATGGCGGCTGCGTCGTTGCCGGCAAGCGAGTCTCGTACTGCTTTGATCTTAGCTTCAGCGTCCGCTTTTTTGACGGAGTCAACTTTTTCACCAAGGTCTTTGAGGGTCTTCTCACTTTGGTAAGCCAGGTTGTCAGCCGTGTTGCGGGCTTCAATGACCTGCTTGCGCTGTTCATCTTCAGATTTGTGCGACTCAGCTTCTTTAACCATACGCTCAACGTCGTTCTTGTTCAGGTTGGTTGAGGCCGTAATGGTTACCCGCTGCTCCTTACCAGAAGCTTTATCCTTAGCGGCCACGCTAATGATGCCATTGGCGTCAATATCGAAGGTCACTTCCACCTGCGGAATGCCGCGGGGTGCCATCGGGATGCCGTCCAGGCGGAATTTGCCGAGGGTCATATTATCAGAAGCCATCGGGCGTTCGCCCTGGAGCACGTGAATATCGACTGAGGTTTGGTTATCTTCCGCGGTCGAGAAAACTTCGCTTTTCTTAACTGGGATCGTAGTGTTGCGTTCGATCAGTTTTGTCATCACGCCGCCGAGGGTTTCAACACCCAGGGAAAGCGGGGTAACGTCCAACAGCAGAACATCTTTCACTTCGCCAGAGAGCACGCCGCCCTGAATGGCAGCACCGATGGAGACAACCTCATCGGGGTTTACACCCTTATTGGGTTCCTTGCCGCCAGTAAGGCTGCGGACGAGATCCTGCACCATGGGCATACGGGTTGCGCCGCCCACCAGTACGACTTCGTTGATCTTATCCACCGAGAGGCCGCCATCTTTTAGCACAGCCTGGAAGGGGATTTTACAGCGGTTGAGCAAGGCTTCGGTCATTTGTTCAAATTTTGCGCGGCTCAGTTTGAGCAACAGGTGTTTGGGGCCTGAGGCATCTGCCGTGATATAGGGCAGGTTGATTTCAGTTTCCATGACGGTACTGAGCTCAATCTTCGCTTTTTCACCAGCTTCGCGTAAACGTTGCAGCGCCTGGCGGTCGTTGCGCAGGTCAATGCCATTATCTTTCTTGAATTCGTCGGCTGCCCAGTGCACAATAACTTCGTCCCAGTCGTCGCCGCCCAGGTGTGTATCGCCATTGGTGGATTTGACTTCAACAATGCCGCCGCCAACTTCCAGCAGTGAAACATCAAAAGTGCCACCACCCAGGTCAAAGACCAGGATGATTTCATTATCTTTTTTGTCGAGGCCATAAGCCAGGGCTGAGGCAGTTGGTTCGTTGATGATGCGCATCACCTCAAGGCCGGCAATCTTGCCAGCATCTTTGGTTGCCTGGCGCTGGCTGTCATTGAAGTACGCCGGAACCGTGATGACTGCCTGGGTTACTTTTTCGCCAAGGTAAGCCTCGGCATCGGTCTTCAGTTTGGAAAGGATCATCGCAGAAATTTCCTGCGGGGTGTAGGTTTGGCCGGTTACCGGAATCTGAATGCGCACATCACCGCCTGGTCCGGAGACAACTTTATAAGAGACCATCTTGCGCTCGGTTTCCACCTGATCGTAGCGGCGGCCCATAAAACGTTTGACGGAATAAACTGTATTTTCAGGGTTGATGACTGCCTGGCGTTTTGCAGGAACACCAACAAGACGTTCGCTATTTTTGTTGAAAGCTACAACAGAAGGCAGTAAACGGGAGCCTTCAGAAGTGGGAATAACCGTTGCGGTGCCCGCTTCCATGACAGAGACGACACTGTTTGTTGTTCCAAGGTCAATTCCAATAATTCTTGACATAATATTTCTCCATTTTTTAGTTTCGTATGTATGAAGGATAACTAAAGATTCATAGAGGAGTATTAATAATTTTCTCGGTAAATTGACGAAAAAAGTTTGTGAATGTTTTCGGCGGATTGACCAAAAAAGGTCAATCATCGCCCTACGCCTATACTCTTTTCCAATTTTCTCATGACCCCAAACACGATTCCGCGTAGGGCAAGATTGGTGTGCTTTATCACCAATCTGCCGACATTCTGATAGACCCAGGATAGATATGAACCAAAAAATTCTCAGGGTGACAAGAAATTTCCAATCACATCCTAATTTAGTAGCAGCCTGCCGTTTTTTAAGCCTGCCTGGACATTTGCAGATTTGCAGATTTGCAGCAGTTCCACGAAATTTTTGTGCTTGATTCGGTTGTTAAGGTGCATTTTTTAGCACGCATATTCTATATTGG
>DATIUL010000227.1:0-2686 GCA_035466865.1 Anaerolineaceae bacterium
AAAACCCTCAAAGAGGATCAAGCAGTAGAATTCAGTGTTGTTCAGGGCGCCAAAGGCCCCCAGGCAACCGATGTCAAGGTCCTCGAGTAATCTAGGATAAACCAATCAAAAGCGGTAGAGTTTACTCTACCGCTTTTTTTAAGCCTTTAGGCAGTTGAGCTCGTGAAACGAGCGAGACAGAAAACCACCCGCTATGCGGGTGGGGAAAAGGGGTTATACCCAAACCAAATCACCTTTCCGACTAGAATGTGAGTGTTCAAGCCACAACTAGAAAGGAAAGGTGATTTGTATGGTGAATCAAACAGACAGTCTTGCACACACAAGATGGATGTGCAAATACCACATCGTGTTCAGTCCGAAGTATAGGCGAAAAGTAATCTTCAATCAAATACGGAAGGATATAGGGGAGATACTGGGGGAGTTATGCAAGTACAAGGGAATAGAGATTCACGAAGGACACCTGATGGCAGACCATGTCCACATGCTGGTGAGCATACCTCCGAAATACAGTGTCTCGAGTGTAATGGGGTATCTGAAGGGGAAGAGTGCGCTAATGATCTTTGAACGGCATGCGAACTTGAGATACAAGTATGGGAACCGGCACTTCTGGTGTGAAGGCTATTATGTAAGTACGGTGGGGTTGAATGAAGCGACGATCAAGAAATACATTGAGGAGCAGGAACAACGAGATCAGGCGATGGATCGGTTGAGTGTAAAGGAATACAAAGACCCGTTTGGTGAGAAGGGATAAAGCAGCCCCTTTAGGGGCAGCGAAGGTGACAACTGCAAGAAGGCTTGAACGAAGAGAAAGCCAGTGCCTTGAGGCACTGGCCAGTGATTTGGGCTTCTAGCCCTTTAGCAAACCACCCGCTATGCGGGTGGTTCTGATTTAAGTTAATGGCCGGTATTGGAGCTAAACCAGACGATGATTAACCAGCGACCTGTGGGAAGCCTGCCTTGCGGCCATCTTTTCTATGTACCGTCAGAATGCTGATCTTGGTGGAATGGTTGTAAGGGGCTGGTTCTACGGGCGCCTTCTCCAGGATCGTCTCAGCGAAGCCGGTGCAATCTTCGGGCACAGGGATAATGCTATCCAATTCCACATAACCCCCGCGGAACAAACTCCCAATTTGGGTCTGAATTTCGGCCCCCGTAGCAAATAATGCATTATTAATGGCCACCAGTTTTCCGCCATCTGCCACCAGCGGCCTGGCTTTATTAATCAACCCAACCCAGTCCGCCAATAGGTCCACCCGGCCAGCTTTGGACGAAGAGAAAAACGGTGGGTCAAGGATAACGATATCAAACAATTCAGCACTGGTTTTTATACGGCTGACCACTTTAAAGAAATCCAATGGGAGCACTTTCATCTCCCCTGGGTAGTGCGCGAGCTTGGCGGATTTTCTAGCCAGTTCCAGATATGATGCATTTACGTCAGTTTGCAGCACCCTGCGGGCCTGGCCGGCTAAGGCAGCAATGCCAAGCGTGCCAGAATACGCAAAGCAGTTGAGAACACTCTTCCCCTGGCTTTGTTCTTTCAGCCAATGCCGTAGCAAGCGGGTGTCCAAGAAGAAGCTTTCATCCTGATTTAAGCGCAAATCAATCGCGTAGCGAACGCCATTTTCTTCAATCCAGCCAGGCAATTTATTGCCATGCCGCAAAACGCCGGTACGTTCATCTGGATTGGTACTCGACCGTCGCTTGAGCAGAATGGACTCCAGCCAGGGGTATTTTTCCAGAAGAATGCGCACGATCACGATCAGGAATGGATTCTGAGCGCGTGAATCCACCTGGTTATGGTCAGAAACTACCGCCGCTCTAGCATAAAAGTCAACAATTAACCCCTTGTAACCTTCATAGTAACCGTTAAACAAGCGCAGCGCACTTTCATGCTGAGCGTCCAGCATCCCTGAGCGCATATCCAGGCAATGTGTAAACTGGCTTTCGAATTCTGCCAACTTGGTTTCATCTAACTCACTCACGGCTACCCTCACTTTTATTCCAGGTCTGATATAGCGCCAAATTGCCTTCTCCACCATCAGAGTAGAAGGTATCGCCCAGGGATAAGCCCACTTCCTCACCCAGGCCATTTAATTCTTCTGCGCGGAATTCGTGCACATACCGTAGGCCTGGTTTTTGCGAATCCTGCCCACGCCAGTCCATCAACAAATCCCCCGGTTCAAGCGCTTCATCGCTGATACCCAGCAAGCTCCAATCCATGATGTGTTTGGTCAGGCGCACTGAGTTGTGAATTTGCCAGCATGAGAACATTAAACGGCCGCCTGGCGCTAGCATCCGGTGGGCGTTCTTGAAAAACTGCAAATGGGCAGCGCGCGAAGGCAAATGCTGCAAGGTGGCAAAGCACACGATCAACGGCCAACCCTGCCTCCCACAACTGGTTGCCAGGTTTTCGTCAAGCAGATCCGCGAACTGAAAACTCGCCTTTGTTAGTGGGTATGGCCGCATCCGTTCCACGGCAAAACCCAAAAGTGTCAGGCTGCCATCCAAACCAAGATACATACCTTCAAAATTTGCGAGCGCCAATGCTTCTGCCAGTGTGCCGTTCCCGCAGCCCAGGTCAAGTATTTTGGGTTGAGCGAGCATTTCGGGCAGCAGCCTTTTTACTCCGGGCTGAATTTGAGCGCGAGTGACCGAAAAAGAAGGTCCAAGCTCATCGTAAAAGCTG
>DATIUL010000228.1:0-6156 GCA_035466865.1 Anaerolineaceae bacterium
CATTCCCTTCTTCAATCTGCTGCTGCAGCTCTACCTGGGAATATGCTGTGAGCCAGCAAATAATTTGGTCGACCTCGGCTTTGGTTCGGTTTTTCCTCTCCGCTTTTTGGATGTAAAGTGGGTAGAGATTGGCAAACTTCATCTTGAAAATCCGATCATTCTGCATACTCACTCCTCCTGGCGATTAATCCAACTCACCTGAGATTCTACCCTGCTGGAAGCTCTTAATCGCGCAGATGAAGAAGGTGCCCTCTGTCCTTTTACCCCAAACACAGTGCGTAGATTAGCTGCGCCGCAAAAGCAGAGCATCCTCAGAGTCTTAGCCTGTAAGGCTTAACAAAAAAAGCAACAACTTGCCTTGACGATAGACAAAGTTCTCCTATAATGAATTTACTCGTGTCTATTGGTTGTTTAGAAAAGGAGAATCCCTATGACTTTTTCAAGAATGCCCCGCTATGACATTCGCAACGACGGCGTTGGACCTTACGCGATCTTTTATTGCGATAACTGTGGACGTGAATTCCGCACGCAACCAGATGTGGTCGCATCGATCAAGCAGGACCTGGGCAAGGCAGCCCTGGGTGGATTTCTGCGCAAGGTTCCGCTGGTGGGAAGCGCGATTTCCGAAAATGTATTGGGAGAAGATCCACGCTACAGCTACAAGCTGACGCCGGATCAACTCAACGCTGCCTGGGGGAAGGCACAAGTGAACTTCAGAGAATGCCCCACATGCTCCCGGATCGTGTGTTTATCAGATTTTGATGCCCAATCAGGGGTATGTAATGAAGACAGCCCGCGTTTGAATGAAATCAGTGAAGCGCAGGGGGAGCAGGCGGGGGCCGCGCTCAAGGGGTTTGCATCGGTGTTTGGACTGGGCGATGTGCTCAAGTCCACGGGAGAAGCAGTCAAATCTGGGATCAATGCAGCGCAGCAGATGGCGCGCTGTCCGAACGACGGAACGATGGCAGCACCGGGAACGAAGTTCTGCCCTGAGTGCGGGGCAGCCATGGTCCAGCCTGCAAGCACAGCATGCCCAAAATGCGGAACTGAAACGCATGGCGCGAAGTTCTGTCCGAATTGCGGAACGAAAATGGAACTTGAGCCGGTGATGACGCATTGCCCCAATTGTGGTGCTGAGACAAAAGGCGCGAAATTCTGCCCGGATTGCGGGACCAAGTTAAGTTAGCTTTGAATCAGATTGGCGGGGTATGGGAGAGGGCTTTTGACTCAACATGAATTGAAGTCAAAGCCCTCAGCCATGCAGGTGAAAAGAATATCTGTGGCGTGAATTATTGCCAATTCCTTCTAATCGACCGATCCAAAAATCCGGATTGAACTGATAAAACCTTCGCAAGTTCCTAATCAATGGAAAACGGTTTTGTGTAGTCAAAAGTCACCAAGCGCGTGGGGCGCACATGAATGATGACAGTTTTCCAGGCTTTTGAAAGCCTTTCAGCAAATGACCTTGCCACAGATGGCGATTCGTAATACCTTTCCAGAATCTTCACGCGTTTCTCAAGGACGCCCTCATAATCAAGTTCGGCTTCCCCATAAGCCAAAACGGCCTGCAAAACAGGGTCATAGGTATCGATGAGCACGGTCACATGCTTGTCCCTCTGAATGTTTTTTACTCGTTGAGACGCCATTTGCGTACCGAAGAGAAACTCGCCATCTTTGTAGATGTAATAAATAGGTGTCACGTGAATTGAGCCGTCAGAGTTATGGCTGCAAAACCTTGCCAATAATGGCTTTGCCAGGAAGGCTTCAATTTCCAATTTATTTTCAAAGGGAGGGGCTTGTGGACGTTTAATTGTCATTTATTCCTCCACTCTAATTTAACTTTCATTCATTAAAGTAGATCTAATCCTGATAAACGCTCCAAATAACTGACAATGTTATGGTTGGGGCTCGAAAAAATCAATTACCAAATTTGTATGTTTTTATGATAAAGAAGCAATTGGTGTATTCAGCGCCACCCTCCAGGGACCAATCGCCAGACCAGGGGGATATGCTTTTATCACTGGTGGATTCGACCACTACAAAATATTGGCCTGGTTTCAGGATGTAACGCCCCACCGGGCCAGCCCCAGGGCAGAATGGCGGGCTGGAAATAAAGGTGGTGCAGCTGCTGCAGGCTTCCAGCTCTTCAATGCGGTTCTCAGCCCCAGAGAAAACGATGCGCAAACTCTCGGGGGATTCGTTGCGTACTATTACAAGGGTTGAACCATCATCCGTTGTGCCGCTTTGTTCGGGGGCGAGTAACTTGCCCCCTCCGCCCAATTTAGCCCTGGCAATGATAACCCGCATTAAGGCAGTATTCACTTCAGGCGCAAGAGGGAGATTTTTATATAGACTGAGAAATTTCTCGTAGTAATCGATGGCACGAGAATAAATTGCCGATTTTTCATAAAGTTGGCCGCACGCATAATAAACCTGTGGCAGATTGGTGTCGCGTTGCGGTATGAGGTTATTGGTCAATAGCTCGTCAACCTGCGTGCACAAGTCCTCATTTATCAAGTCGGCGGGTTTAGTATCTGTAAAGATTGAGGCAACTTTGGTCCGAGCAAGCTCGACAAGCGGACTGGTAGCGTGATTGGTGGCGACTTCGTTGTAGGAAAGTATTGCTCCAGTAAAATCATTGCCCTCTTGGCGCTTGACTGCCCCCTGCAACAAGAGACATTCCATCTCTTCCGGTTGCGCAACTGACATGTAGTCGCCATAAGTCAAGAGAATCCAAGCGTCCAGCTTGTCGTAATATTCCAGGGCTTTAGTGCAATCCAGCTGCAGATAGGCCTGATGTCCTTTATTAAAGATTGCAATATCAGAATTATGATGAAGTACGACGAAAGCGGCAAAGCCAAGAATCAATAACAATAGCAAGCCGAAACAACCAAAGCCTTTGCGTGTTTCAGAGGACATGGTTTGTTCCTTTCTGCGCCAGATGGAGATATAAATTCATCTGAGCCCGCAACTCTTTGAGGTGCCGTAACAAGTACTAATTTGGACAAGGTTCGGACAATCAATTTTTGAATGATAAAGCTGTATAGATAATCATACTATTTAATCAATAATATACCCGGGCAATTAGATTTTACGAAGGTTCAATTAAAACAAAAAGCTGGCATTATCAAAATGCCAGCCAATTTTGGTTCTTTACAAGTTAATCAGTTACGACGATCGTTGCTTTCATATTGGCTTTGTGCGGCGTACAGACGTAGGGGAATGTGCCCGCAGTGGTAAAAGTGTAACTAAAACTTTGTCCCTGCGAAAGATTGCCTGAATCGAATAGACCTGTATCACTTGTGGCAGTGTGTATAACGGAATCCTTATTGGTCCAGGTGACTGTTGTACCTTTCTTAATAGTCACATCTTTTGGGGAGAAACTAAAGTCGACTATGGCAATTTCAAGGGTATCTCCGGCTGCGGGGGCTTCAGTAGAAGCGTTACTTTCAATTGGATAAGCAGTTGGCTGTTGAGTGACCGGCGTTGTTTGAGTGGTACAAGCTGCCAGCGCAATCGTTAATACCAAAAAGGAAACGAGTAGCAGATATTTTCTATTCATTTTGCACCTCTATTTATCGGTTGGACTTCACAGAGAGAAGTCTCTGAATATCAATATCTTACAACTAATCAAACAATATTATTAATAATGTACAAGTTTATTCAAGTCTCAAGTCAATCAAGAAGGTGAAAATTTATTGTGAAATTGCGAATTTAAGAGAAGTCAGACTGACCAGGACCGTAAGAATGTATGTGCCTGTGTTGGAATGTGACTGGATAACCAACGCACCTGGTGAGATTATTTGTAATCACCAATATGGCTCGTTGGGTGGCGTTATTCAAATGCCGGCGAGGCAATTATTGAAGCATTATCAGGCCTCTACAGCCATAATTTAGGCGTTTATCAAAGGGCATATTTATTTCACTCAATGGCGAATAGGCGTAAAAAGGGCATTTGAGCCTGATTGAAAAATTCGTTTCATCGTTAATTTTGATTTGTTTTCTGAGCTTCCGGAAATCCACTGCCTATGAATTCAAAAAACACCCACAGAGATAATCGGTGCGGCAAGTATCGAACCAAACTGACATTAGCAGGAATGAACTTATTTTGCGCGCATTCGGTTATTCTTTGGGTTGTGCTCCAACTCGCAAAGACCGAGAGCTTCCATCAAGGGCGGGATGTAAACCCCAAACCGACCGCGAAGACCCTTCTTTAACCCATACCACCCTCCAATCGGGTTGGTTAGGGATCTTCCCCAGGCTTCAACAGTGCCTTCTTTCGCGGGTTTTTGCTCATCCGCGCCGCCAAGTTCAACCCAATCGCCAGCTTTCTTTAGCATGGCATAGAGGTCATCGATGCAGCGGCTGTCATAAAGCAGCACGGTGTTCCCAACCGTGCACACCAGGACTTGCACACCATTTTTGTCTTCAACGTGGATTGTGTAATCTGACGTTCCCGGAGGAGTCTTAAGCTTCCAGGGGTTACCTTTCATGTGATCAAGATTTGCCATATGGATCTCCTGTTATTTTAAATGACCATCAATAAGATTTGGCTGTGCGCACCCTTCGCTCTGTATAAAGACTAAATAATTGCCATTTTTTCCTGCTGGTTGTCAACATTAGTTCGTTTTTCTAGTTATGACTTCCGCAATGTATTTTGCGTCTTCACCGACGCCGAGAAGGTGGCCAGACTTGTACTTATAAAGCCAGGGCAGGCCTACGAAATAGAGGCCGGGGAACTTGGTCACGCCGCGAGTTTGATTTGGAAAACCATCTTCATCAAGCACTGGCAAGTTCACAAACGAAAAGTCGAAATGATACCCCATCGCCCAAATGACCGTGCTGATACCAGCGGCTTGGAGGTCCAATGTGAGGATTTCTTCCCTCTCAAAACCATCCTTGAGGACCGGCAGAGTTTCCACAGGAGCGTTTAGAGCTTGCTGCTCGATGTACGTGTCGATTCGTTTTACCAATTTGGCTTCAAATTCATCGGCTTTGGCCAGGCTGTCATCGCGATCTGGAGCAAACCATATGCGATTACCCTGAATGTCCTGAAGATGACCCAGCAGCACAACCCCATCCCTGGCGAATTGGTGCAAGTTGAGGGTTCTGCCCCCATCGCGCCCGGATACGTGCGGGTTGGCTTCAAACTTAGCCTGGGGGGAAGGTAATTTGTCAACGGTTTGGTCCAAAGCCCCAAGCATCTGCATCCAGCGGTAAACATCTTTGCCTCGGTAGCGGCGCGGCACGCGGCCAGTTACGCCAATGCTCAAGAACACCTTGCGACCGCCTAGATACAACTCTTCGGCAATCTGGCAGCCGGACTGCGCGCTGCCAATGACCAAAATGTTGCCATGAGGAAGCAGGGCAGGGTTGCGATAAGCGCCGGAATGGAGCTGTGTAATATCGGCAGGCAGCTTATGGGAGAAGGTTGGGATTTTTGGGCTCTGGAAAAGGCCAGTAGCTACTACGACATTATTTGCCTGATAGAGCACCTTTTCGGTTTCCAAAAGATAACCTATGCCGTAATTGCTGTGTTCTACACATGTGACCAGTTGTTGATAACGAACGGGAAGATTGAAGCTTTCCACGTAATTTTCGAACCGGCTGACAATTTCATCGCGCGGCATAAATGCATCAGGTTCGCCGCTTTCATACTCCGCGCCTGGCAAGCGGAAGGACCAGTTGGGGGTGAGAAGCGTGAATGATTCCCAGCGGTCGTTGCGCCAGGCATTCCCAGCCTGGGCTGCTTTATCAAGAACCAAGTTTTCACGCCCAAGCTGATTAAGGTAATAGCTGGTTGCCAGACCCGCTTGACCACCGCCAACAATAATTGTTTCGATTTTCTCGTTCATTTTTCCTCGAAACCTTGCAGAACGGACGATATTTCTTGGGGTAATTAATACTACTGCGTGCTCTCCAAGCAAGGAGAAGGCTATACGTGCCCGCGTTCAATCAATTTGAAGCTTTGCTTACAGGTTGCTTCAGTTCACGGATTAGCGGAGCTGCTCAGGGTATTGGCGACCAACTGGGGTAGAAGCCACCGTTGTGCAAGTCGGTCTTGCCGTGGGTAAGCGCGGTTTCACCGCTACCATCTACATTAATTATGTAAATATCAACGCCTGGGTCAGGGTTGCGGTCTGTGGAAGAGTAGAC
>DATIUL010000229.1:0-4971 GCA_035466865.1 Anaerolineaceae bacterium
TTTTGTCCCTTTAGGTACACAAAAGCATATACTTAGGAAAGCGAGGTGGTTTATGCGTTTTGCAGACATGAATTGGATGATGTTGGCTGATTACCTAAAAAGAGACGATCGGGTGATGGTGGTCTTGGGTATGACCGAACAGCACAGTCATCTCTCATTACAGACTGACAGCCTGATACCCGGAAAGTTAGCAGACGCGGCCAGCCAACAAACCGGTGTGGTCGTAGCCCCCACGCTCCATTTTGGCGTTTCACCCAGTTTCATAGCCTACCCTGGAACGCTAAGCTTGAAAATCCAAACCTATCTGAAGGTAGTAGAAGAATTAACCCAAGACCTCTACAAGTATGGCTTCAGACGCATCCTCTTTTTGAACGGCCACGGCGGGAATGCCCCAGCGAGGACGCAACTATCAGAGTTGGCAAACGAACTGACTGATTTGCAGATGCTTTGGTACCAGTGGTGGACAAGTTCCACGGTGGTCGAGTTTTCAAAAATCCATAACCTGCCAAATCAGCATGCCAATTGGGAAGAGAATTTCCCCTTCACTCGCGTCAATGGGGATTCTCCCAATGGTGAAAAACCAATAGTATCGTATGGAGAGCGCATTATTAATTCTGGGGAAATGCGTGTGCTTGCACAGGATGGTTCATTTGGCGGCCCCTGGCAAGTTGGTGACGATTTGATGAAAACTATGTTCGAACTCTGCCTGCAAGATGTCGTCAGGTTGCTTGCATTTGATCAACATTAATATTGACTGGCAGTTTGTTTTTGTAAAGACATTTCCGAAATAATTCTCATAATTATCCGGGTCAGATAGATTAGCTACATGTGCCTTTTGCCGGTAATTGACCTAACCTGAACATGGATCACCTCCACGCGGGAGGTGGATTGGGGGTCGAAGTCCCAGCCCTTTTCACTGGTCTGGTGCAGCATGATGCAATCCAAACCATGCCGCTTGGCTTCTAAATTGGCCACAATTTCTGCCTCGCCAAAAGCAATCACACTTTCGTACTTCTGGGAATAATTGCAGGCCTGAGGTCCGCTTATCAGCCCACCGCCATTGTCGGTCTCAAAACATACCGACGGGTTCGCCTTCAGGATATCCAGCTTCTGACCTTCTTTAGCACAATGCATATACAAACTCAGTTGATTGTGCTTGTATTCATAGCCGAAATTCAAAGGAACAACGTATGGCTGGTTGTCTTTGCCCACCATGGCTAAACGGCAAATCTTACAGTGGTCCAGAACGCTCAAGATATCTTCCATCCGTTCAATGTTGCGGTCAAGGCGTCTCATCTTAAGGCTCCCTATGTTAAGTTCGGATCAATGGATAAATTCTATCTGAAATTTCAATGCCACAGTATCAATCTATCCGAGTTTGTGCTGCGTCTCCAGAAGATTTGGTGTTTGCTTTGGCTTGCAGTTTTTCAGCAACTTCCTGGACTTTCTTACTGGGTCGTTGAAAGGTTTGCCAAACATGTTGGACAGCCAACCCTGGGCGAAATAAATAGAATCGCGGGGCGGAAAAACGCATCACCTGGCGTATCTGCTGCCTTCTGCTTGGGGTGTAACAATGTACAGGGCAGCGGGCACAGGTTGGCTTTTGTGGGAGGAAAATGCAGCGCTCAAGGCGCGCAATGGCATAATTCCTCAGTGGGGTGCACTCTTCACACAAGCCTTCGTTCGTACCATGTTTTTTTCGGCAATAGAGTTCGATAAGGGCAGTAAGGGTGCTGGATTCTTCTTTGATCTTTGATTCGATACTTACGGATTGGTTCTTTTTCATCGCCCAATTCTACTTGGAAATAGACAAAAACACAGGGTTTTTGCCCTGTGTTTGATGGTGGTGAAAAATTTTCTTAGATCAGTTTGGCTTCCAGGGTAATTTCAACAGCTTGGAGCGCGACCGAAACCGGGCAATTTACTTTTGCGTCATGAGCAATCTTCTGGAATTGCTCTGGGTCAATTCCTGCCACTTTCGCGCTGCAATCAAGATGAATCTCGCTGATCTTATGACCTTTTTCCGCCGTCATATTGACGGTGGCAACAGTCTCAATTTTTTCAGGTGGAAAACCAGCTTTGGTCAAACCGCTTGAAAGCGCCATCGAAAAACAGCCGGCATGGGCAGCACCAAGCAGGGTTTCAGGATTGGTGCCTGTTTCATCCGCAAAGCGCGAAAGGTACGTATAAGGACCCTCAAAGCCAGGAAACTGCATAATACCCTTGCCACCCTTCAGGTCACCCAACCAAACAGCATTCGCTTTTCTTAAAAGCATTTCAATCTCCTTTTTATTAATTTCAGATACTACTATCCTATCGAGGACACGGCAAAGATTCAAGTGCCTGTAAAACTTATGGATAAAACTTGCTGGGATTAAAACAAAAACGGGAGGCCAAAGGGCCTCCCGTAACTCAGTAAAATATTCTTCGGCAACGGATTAAATCCAGCCGCGGAGCTCCATGGCCTTGACAACTTTGGCGATGGCAACCATATAAGCTGCATCACGCATGACCACTTTTTTATCAAGTGACATGTCCAAAACGGAATCAAAAGCGCGGGTCATAGTGTTATCCAGCTTGGTCAGCACTTCGTCCTTAGTCCAGTAGAAGTTCTGATCGTTCTGAACACCCTCGAAGTACGAGCAGGTGACACCGCCGGAATTGCACAGGAAGTCTGGAATCAGGAAGATTCCGCGTTGGTTGATTATCACATCAGCTTCAGGTGTGGTAGGCCCATTGGCTCCCTCAGCAATGATCTTGACACTGGGGTCAATCAGTTTCACGGTATCGCCGTTGATCTGGCCTTCAAGTGCAGCCGGGATCAAAACATCCACTTTCTTGGAGATCCAGGCACCACCATCTTCGATTGCGTAACCAGCAGCCTTAGCTTTTTCTTTGTCGATGGTACCGTATTGGTCCGTAATGCTCTTGAGGAAGTGGGGGTCGATCCCATCGTTTTTAGTGAAGGTATATGAGGTTTTGTCGTTACGATCCCAACAAGAAACACAGACAACCTTGCCGCCTAATTGTTCAATAAAGCCAATCGTGGCATATTGGGCAACATTACCAAAGCCTTGAACGGCAGCTGTGGTTTTTTTGGGGTCAAGTTTAAGATACTTCATTGCTTCGCGTACACAGTAGATGGCACCAAAACCAGTAGCTTCGGTACGACCCTGGGAGCCGCCGCCGCCAAGGGGTTTGCCGGTAATAACACCGGGGGTATAGTGTCCAATAATGCTGGAGTATTCATCCATCATCCAACCCATCATCTGGGGGGTGGTGCCTACATCAGGTGCGGGGACATCCTGCCGGGGACCCACATTGCGGACAAGTATGCGCATGTAAGCACGAACAAGGCGTTCTTTTTCGCTATTTGAAAGCGTAGCAGGGTCGACGATAATGCCGCCCTTAGCGCCGCCCAGAGGGATATCCGCGACAGCACATTTCCAGGTCATCCACATCGACAAGGCACGTACTGTGTCAAGGGTTTCAGCTGGGTGAAAGCGAATGCCACCCTTGTTGGGGCCTCGGGCATCATTATGCTGCACACGGAAGCCCTGGAAAACTCTCATTTTACCGTCATCCATACGGATAGGAATGCGGATTACAAACTCGCGGGCCGGCCAGCGAAGAATCTCGCGGACCTGTTCATCAAGACCAAGCTGATCGGCAACATGATCAAATTGAGCTTGAGCCATTTCAAAAGCGTTCGTCGTACCTGACATTTGTTTCTCTCCTTTAGCGTTTTGTCATGGCCAGGGCCATGGCGAAGTATGGTAATTCTGAGAAGTACACAATTTAAATAACACAACTCCTCATTGCGATATCTGAATCTTATCCTGAATAAGATTAGCGTCAAGCCAATTCAACATAATGAGGTCCCTATTTGAAGCCATATTTACTGGAACGATCCTGAAATGAGAGCCCGCGACATTCCCGAAAAATAGAAAGCAGCCTTATAATTGAATCGATGGACAACGAGCAAACCCCGCGAAAAATAATCGTTACCCATAACGGCCCTTATCTGGTTGAAGGCGGTATTCGTTTGTATGTTTTTGCGCAGGAAATGTCCCCTCAGGGAGAACCTCTCAACTGGATTTACGAGGGCGAAATTACCCCAGAAAGCCATCCCTATATACTTTGCCGCTGTGGACAATCCAAGAGTTTTCCTTTTTGCGACAGCACCCATCTATCCTTTAATTTTGACGGTACTGAAACCGCCATCACCCAAAGGCCACTTGATCCAGATATGGTTCTGCGTGCCCGTGATGGCCTGACAATCCGAAAATTCAATCGGCTTTGCATGTCTTCCGGCTTTTGTATGCGGGTTTCAGCGGGCATTGAGGACTTTAGCGAGGGTTCAGATGACCCCGAAGACCATAAAATCGCCATGAAAATGGTGGAGGATTGCCCATCCGGCTCCCTTACCTATAGCTTGGAACCGGCCGGCGATGACGAGGAAAAAGACTATCCTATGCAGATTGCCCTGACGCGTGAAGGCGTTGAGGGCGAACTGGTAAATGGTCCCTTTTGGGTGATGGGATTCGTGCCCATTGAACGCTCTGATAAGGTACCTTTTTTACGACGTAACCGGGTGACTTTGTGTTCCTGTGGTCAATCCAGGCAAAAACCCCTCTGCGATGGTATGCATCGCATGCTCGCCGAAGATGAAATAGCCAGGAAAAAGAGAAAAAATTACTACTAATCCTTTACAAGGTCCAGCCAACTAATTTGAAATTCGCTATCGTACACCACCCTGATGAAGCAGCGCTTCTGGGTCACTTTTGTGTCTCTATCTACCGTGTTGTGGGCAAGCTGTTATGGGTAAGGATAGGCCGAATTGGCCTGCCAAAGAGCCCTCTCAAGGCCGCTCGTTTTCGACCGCTTTCCTAAGGTTGGTGCGCAGCTGGCTCAAGATCTGCTCAGCTGCTTCGCTTCCATATTTAGCTTTGACTGCTTTATAAATATAAC
>DATIUL010000230.1:0-2015 GCA_035466865.1 Anaerolineaceae bacterium
TAAGCGGCTACATCTTCCGGCTTTTCAATCTTGCCTGTGAAGTCTTTATTGGCAATGAAGGAATCTTCGGAATTAAAGTATGCCTTGCTGAAGCCCACTTCCTTGGCCCGTTCTTCGTCGTAGTTGAAGCAAGAAATGGAAACGTCGATCTTGGCTTCTTTTACAGCGGCGATCAGGCTGTCAAAGGGCATATCGACCCATTCAACCGCCACGCCCATTTTCTTGCCAATCTCCTCCATCAGCTCGATGTCAAAACCTGTCTTCTGCCCAGCGCTATCCACAAATTCATAAGGCGGATAGTCGGCTGAAGTGCCCACCAAGATCTTGCCGTCCTTCTTAATCTTGTCCAGCACAGAAGCTGGGCCGCTTTGAGTGCAGGCTGCCATTAAGGTGGTGATTAAGATGATACTGATGAGGAAAACTAAAACCTTCTTCATGATGGTCCTCCTTGAGGATTACGTTGGTTAAGGTTAGGTAGTTTATTATAAAATGAATTGAGAATCTGACGGCTTTTTTGCTATTATTAAAGCATCAACTGCGTGTCTGAATCGTGTTCCTGACTTCAAGGAATTGGAGCAAAGATGACTGAACTGATCTCCTGGTTACTGGAAGAAGAAAATCCCGGCGTGCGCTATCTGGCTCTGCGAGATTTGAAGTCCGCTCAGGCCAGTCCCAAAGCGCTGGCAGATGCCAGGCAATTAGCCCATCAAAGTGGAAAAATCCCTGCCATCCTGGCAAAGATGAACCGGGAAGGTTTTTGGATGAAACCTGGGGCGGGATATTCCACCAAATATCAATCCAGCGTTTGGGCGCTTATCTTGCTGGCACAGCTGGGTGCGCGAAAAGAAGAAGACGCGCGCATTGCCACAGCCTTGGAATACTATCGGCAGCATGCATTTATGGAATTTGGAAGAATAAACAGCACTGATAGCCGCCCACAAACTTTTGATTGCTTGCAGGGGAATATGGTGTCATCCCTTTTGCGTTTAGGTATGGAGAAATCTGAATTAATTGAACAGATCGACTGGCTTGCCAGCAGTCAGACCGGCTCAGGGATTGCTCCGGCTACTGATAAGTTGACAGAGAAACGTTATGGCATTGGTAAATGCGGTCCAGATTTTTACTGCACTCACAATGGGGAACAAGCCTGCGCCTGGGGCGCGATCCGGGTACTCATCGCCTTAAGTCAGGTGCCCACAGCCGAGCGCACTGGAAATATCCAGCGAGCCATCCAGTTGGGGGTGGATTACCTGCTTCAGGTGGAGCCCCAACACCCAAAATGGCCGGGTGACAAAGCGGCCAGCCCACAATGGCGGCAACTGACCTTTCCAATCTTTTACCGGTCGGACCTGCTGCACCTGGCAGAAGCCCTGGCGGCAGTGGGGTCCATCGCCGACCCAAGGGCGCAAGCCTTCCTGGACTATATCCTTTCAAAACGAAACCTGGATGGCAGCTGGAATCTTGATTTCAGCCAGACAAGCCTGGCGGGCAGCTTTGGCCCTATTGGAAAACCCAATAAATGGATTACCCTGCGAGCTTTACGGGTTTTACAGGCGGCTGGAATAGAAATTTAAGCGTTTAGGCTTCTGACGTAAGGTTTTGGTCGCAGACAGCCTTGAAGCCGCAAGCCCGGCAACGGGCTGGGTTGTTATGCGAACGGTCCGGTGTGCAGCCTGAGGTTTCGCATTCGCGGATTTCAGCAAGGGTTTGCTGCAAGCTTTCTTCCAGTTCCTTTGTGTAATAAACCTGGAATTCCTTGTCTGAATAGCGCAAGATTCCGTACCTCGGGCGCACGTGGTAATTGACTTCAATCAGCTTGCAATAGGCTGCCAATTGGGCGATGTGGGTCTGGTACGGAGAAGCTGGGGCAGGGCTGCTCTTGTATTCGAGCGGAATCAACATGCCATCTTTGCCCTTCAGGATGTAATCCGGTTTGCCAACCAGGCCGGTGGCAGCATCATACAAAGGCTTGGGAAGAGTCTGCAGAACCTCATTGTCGGAATAAATTATTTGCC
>DATIUL010000231.1:0-6936 GCA_035466865.1 Anaerolineaceae bacterium
GTCCTGTGTGTTTTAACCAGGTTGCCGACCAGAGCTGCCGTTGATACCAGAGCTATACCCGGCATTGCCCAGTAATACACGATTGCGAGCAGAAGAAGTGGGATGATTCCGAAGCTGTCCGCAAAGATGGCAGCCGAAAAGGCTAATACATTCAGGATGACCCCTGAGGTGGACAGTACCTTGATCCATTTTTCCTTGATGAGGTTGCCAAGGTAGACACCAATGACTCCGACGAGAATTCCAATGAAGGTTGCCGCCGGCGTTATATCCCATATGTTTGAGGTAGATACTGTGGTCTCTGTAAGCAGCTTGAATGTGGTGATGAGGGAGGGGGATAATGTAATCAGGCTGGCCAGATAGCCGATGGTTGCGATGAGGACTATTTTCTTTTCCAGGGCGGGATTGATGAGTACACCATGCGGGTATTGCCCGGCGTTGTGAGGGAATTCTTCTACTGGCATGTGGCTACTTCTTCCGGCGGATGTGGACTGTTGCAGTCTCTCTATCCGCCGGGTTTTTATTTTACCGCACCTTGTTTGCGTCCCTTTTGAAATGTACCCGGAAAATTTGTAAGCATGACTCTGGACCCTCTCTTATCAATGGTAGAATCGTTCTATTACTTTCTTTCCCTTCCCCGCTCCACACATTTTAAGGATTTGCATGGACAACGAGCTTTATGACAACTTTCTGGAACGCATTGTCTCCATGGGTCTGCCTGAGGCGGCTGTTGCCAGAAAGCTGGCGGAGTATGATGCCCGTTACGAATCAGGGGACCGTCATATTTCGGCCCGGGAGCTTTTCGATGCTTCAGAGGATCTTATGACGACACCGCTGGCTCTGCTTCGGAACGAACGCAGTCATGACGAACTGCGAATGACGGTCAGGAACGTGCTGGAGGGCTCTGATGGTGACGAGCCTGGCAAGGACTGGGTTGAGGCTGAAAAGGTTCTTAGAGACGCCACTGTGGCTTACCAGCAGGTACAGCTTGGCCCTTCGGAAACGTTCAGCTTCTCTACGCCTGAAAACGTGGACTATGCCAAGGACCGTTTACGTGAGGAAGTCATTCCCGGTGCCAATCTGGATTTGTTCTACATCGCTGAGCAGATTTTCGGGGTTGATGTTTTCGTTCTTGATTCCGTTCTTGAGCCGGCGGATTCCTTTGATGCGATTGGTGGAATGGTCTGCGGTTCTCCTTTCATCGTGGTCAGGAGGGGCGTTGACCCCTCGTATGGCAATGAGGCTTTGGTTGACGAATTGGCCCGGATTCTTTCAGGCAATCTGGCATGGTACTCGGATGTCCATTCTGAGGGTTCACTCATGAAGCAATGGGAACTGGATTTCATTGATATGCTGATGAATGCTTTCAATGGCATGGGTAGGGAGTGGAGCAATGATTACAAGGATGTACGGTTCCCTGCCCGTCTTATTGATGCCCACCGGGTGGCTGTGGCCAGGGGTGAGAATCTGGGATATTTCCTGAATTGGATGGCTGGGGATCCTTTGCCTGTTCCGAAGCATTCATCCACAACTAATCTTGATGAGGCTTTCTCTTACCTTTTCTAAGGCCTGTTGGACTTTGAAGCGTTTGCGGACTTGAGGTTTGCCCGAATATTTTGTTATTGAATCAGATATGCACGTAAAGGAACTGGGGTTAGGTAAACATGGAGATTGTTGTGATGGGTTTGAACCCGGCAAATGCCAATGAGGCAATGAGGACGCTGGAGGCCCGCTGGCCGGGGGATGTTCCTGCCCCGGCAACTTTTGAGGTGGTAATGGATAAGTGGGCAATTTTGGATGATGGCCTATCCGAGGCAAAAATTGATTATGATCATGGCCCGGTTGCTGTTGTCCGGATGCCTAACGGGGCGAAGCTTGATATTGAGCGGATTGACCCGTATGACCAGCGTTCCCGCTTTGAGCAGTTCAGCGGTGGTTGGGATGAGTACACCGATGGGGACTTTGATGCCAGGGATGCCTTGTCTGATGTTTTGTCTGCGGTTTTCATTACCCTTGTTCCGGGTGAGGACAGGAGCTAGGGTTGCGTTGGAGTATTGGATTTTTGGCCTGAAACAGCATCTTTTCCGTCTGATAGCACAAGTCAAGACGTGAGATGCAGGTTGGAATTACAAGCCGGAGATACCGTTAGAGGTAGTTTAAGGTGTTTTATTCCATCCATAGAAAGCGTAAATATTCATGGCAATATTCAAAACTTCGGCTGCTCTTTCCCTCGCCGTATTGATTTCATTTGGGGCGACGGGCTGTTCAGGAAGTATCAGTGTAGATATGGGTGGGCCGTCCCAGAGCCAAAGCGGGCAGGCGTCAAGCTCACCTGAGGCTACGGGAAAATCTACGGTCAAGGATACTGAGCAAGTCCGTAGTCAGGCAGAGTCAACGCTCAATGAGCTTCAAGCATTTTCCAAGAGTGAGGCTTTCGTTTCATTCTATGAGGAGATGAATGCAGTCGGCAATGATGACCCTGATGCGATGGTAAAAATTGAAGCGATTCTTGATAAGCATAAGTCATTGGAAGATGACCTAAAAACAAAGATCGGATTGAGTCCGGATGCCTTGAGGGGATATCAGGGTATTTTTGCGATGTCGAGTGCAAGTTCGGAAATACCTTATTCGGAGAAATTCGTTAATTCAGCAATTCTCTTTTCTGCTTTGGGAGATATCATTGGAACCCAGAGCCTGACATCGCAGGATGTCTCTTTCGGAGTAACCTCCGATGCGGTATCTGAGAACTCGGGAAAGTACACACTTAACACCTATGGCATTTTCGCTAAGGACGGCCAAAATGCAGTTGTTGAATTCCCTGAGTCAGCCTCTACAGTCTATGGCCTTGAAGATGGTGGGAAGAAAATCGTTATCGAAACAGTCGATGGTGATGTAAGAGGTGACGATCACACATCGAGCGAGCAGTTGTCAATTGATGTCAGAAACGCCGCTACCATCGTTGAATCATGGATTGTTCGCCAACAGGGCAAGACTGTCCCGCTTGTGGTGAAGGATGGCAAGATTACTGGTGGAGACATTTCCAGGGATGCCCGTGAATTCCCTATCAGTGATGGCATTGACCTTGAATTCAGTGGAGATTCGTATAATTACCTTATCACCGGCACTGACGAAAAAACTGGGGAGAAGCTGGTTTATGACAGTGCTAAAGGCGGAATGCAGCAGAACAGGGAATCACCTTCCCGGGAGGAAAAAGATTCCGTCAAGTACGATTTCAACTCTTTCACAAAGATGAAGAAGGCGTATGGCACTAATGATTTTGAAGACCTTAAAGCATTCGTGGATTACCTGAACGGCCCGGAATATATCAGCGATGCAGAGTTTGAAGTCGTAGAAAAAAATGGTGCTGAGTACATCAAGGTAGCTGATGCGGATACGAAGATCGTAGAGAAAGAACTGCTTTACGTTTCGCCTATCAAGTAAAGAGAAAAACAAAGGGGTGGTTGCACTGAATTCAGTGCAACCACCCCTTTGTTTTTCTCTTTACTTGATAGGCGAAACGTAAAGCAGTTCTTTCTCTACGATCTTCGTATCCGCATCAGCTACCTTGATGTACTCAGCACCATTTTTTTCTACGACTTCAAACTCTGCATCGCTGATATATTCCGGGCCGTTCAGGTAATCCACGAATGCTTTAAGGTCTTCAAAATCATTAGTGCCATACGCCTTCTTCATCTTTGTGAAAGAGTTGAAATCGTACTTGACGGAATCTTTTTCCTCCCGGGAAGGTGATTCCCTGTTCTGCTGCATTCCGCCTTTAGCACTGTCATAAACCAGCTTCTCCCCAGTTTTTTCGTCAGTGCCGGTGATAAGGTAATTATACGAATCTCCACTGAATTCAAGGTCAATGCCATCACTGATAGGGAATTCACGGGCATCCCTGGAAATGTCTCCACCAGTAATCTTGCCATCCTTCACCACAAGCGGGACAGTCTTGCCCTGTTGGCGAACAATCCATGATTCAACGATGGTAGCGGCGTTTCTGACATCAATTGACAACTGCTCGCTCGATGTGTGATCGTCACCTCTTACATCACCATCGACTGTTTCGATAACGATTTTCTTCCCACCATCTTCAAGGCCATAGACTGTAGAGGCTGACTCAGGGAATTCAACAACTGCATTTTGGCCGTCCTTAGCGAAAATGCCATAGGTGTTAAGTGTGTACTTTCCCGAGTTCTCAGATACCGCATCGGAGGTTACTCCGAAAGAGACATCCTGCGATGTCAGGCTCTGGGTTCCAATGATATCTCCCAAAGCAGAAAAGAGAATTGCTGAATTAACGAATTTCTCCGAATAAGGTATTTCCGAACTTGCACTCGACATCGCAAAAATACCCTGATATCCCCTCAAGGCATCCGGACTCAATCCGATCTTTGTTTTTAGGTCATCTTCCAATGACTTATGCTTATCAAGAATCGCTTCAATTTTTACCATCGCATCAGGGTCATCATTGCCGACTGCATTCATCTCCTCATAGAATGAAACGAAAGCCTCACTCTTGGAAAATGCTTGAAGCTCATTGAGCGTTGACTCTGCCTGACTACGGACTTGCTCAGTATCCTTGACCGTAGATTTTCCCGTAGCCTCAGGTGAGCTTGACGCCTGCCCGCTTTGGCTCTGGGACGGCCCACCCATATCTACACTGATACTTCCTGAACAGCCCGTCGCCCCAAATGAAATCAATACGGCGAGGGAAAGAGCAGCCGAAGTTTTGAATATTGCCATGAATATTTACGCTTTCTATGGATGGAATAAAACACCTTAAACTACCTCTAACGGTATCTCCGGCTTGTAATTCCAACCTGCATCTCACGTCTTGACTTGTGCTATCAGACGGAAAAGATGCTGTTTCAGGCCAAAAATCCAATACTCCAACGCAACCCTAGCTCCTGTCCTCACCCGGAACAAGGGTAATGAAAACCGCAGACAAAACATCAGACAAGGCATCCCTGGCATCAAAGTCCCCATCGGTGTACTCATCCCAACCACCGCTGAACTGCTCAAAGCGGGAACGCTGGTCATACGGGTCAATCCGCTCAATATCAAGCTTCGCCCCGTTAGGCATCCGGACAACAGCAACCGGGCCATGATCATAATCAATTTTTGCCTCGGATAGGCCATCATCCAAAATTGCCCACTTATCCATTACCACCTCAAAAGTTGCCGGGGCAGGAACATCCCCCGGCCAGCGGGCCTCCAGCGTCCTCATTGCCTCATTGGCATTTGCCGGGTTCAAACCCATCACAACAATCTCCATGTTTACCTAACCCCAGTTCCTTTACGTGCATATCTGATTCAATAACAAAATATTCGGGCAAACCTCAAGTCCGCAAACGCTTCAAAGTCCAACAGGCCTTAGAAAAGGTAAGAGAAAGCCTCATCAAGATTAGTTGTGGATGAATGCTTCGGAACAGGCAAAGGATCCCCAGCCATCCAATTCAGGAAATATCCCAGATTCTCACCCCTGGCCACAGCCACCCGGTGGGCATCAATAAGACGGGCAGGGAACCGTACATCCTTGTAATCATTGCTCCACTCCCTACCCATGCCATTGAAAGCATTCATCAGCATATCAATGAAATCCAGTTCCCATTGCTTCATGAGTGAACCCTCAGAATGGACATCCGAGTACCATGCCAGATTGCCTGAAAGAATCCGGGCCAATTCGTCAACCAAAGCCTCATTGCCATACGAGGGGTCAACGCCCCTCCTGACCACGATGAAAGGAGAACCGCAGACCATTCCACCAATCGCATCAAAGGAATCCGCCGGCTCAAGAACGGAATCAAGAACGAAAACATCAACCCCGAAAATCTGCTCAGCGATGTAGAACAAATCCAGATTGGCACCGGGAATGACTTCCTCACGTAAACGGTCCTTGGCATAGTCCACGTTTTCAGGCGTAGAGAAGCTGAACGTTTCCGAAGGGCCAAGCTGTACCTGCTGGTAAGCCACAGTGGCGTCTCTAAGAACCTTTTCAGCCTCAACCCAGTCCTTGCCAGGCTCGTCACCATCAGAGCCCTCCAGCACGTTCCTGACCGTCATTCGCAGTTCGTCATGACTGCGTTCGTTCCGAAGCAGAGCCAGCGGTGTCGTCATAAGATCCTCTGAAGCATCGAAAAGCTCCCGGGCCGAAATATGACGGTCCCCTGATTCGTAACGGGCATCATACTCCGCCAGCTTTCTGGCAACAGCCGCCTCAGGCAGACCCATGGAGACAATGCGTTCCAGAAAGTTGTCATAAAGCTCGTTGTCCATGCAAATCCTTAAAATGTGTGGAGCGGGGAAGGGAAAGAAAGTAATAGAACGATTCTACCATTGATAAGAGAGGGTCCAGAGTCATGCTTACAAATTTTCCGGGTACATTTCAAAAGGGACGCAAACAAGGTGCGGTAAAATAAAAACCCGGCGGATAGAGAGACTGCAACAGTCCACATCCGCCGGAAGAAGTAGCCACATGCCAGTAGAAGAATTCCCTCACAACGCCGGGCAATACCCGCATGGTGTACTCATCAATCCCGCCCTGGAAAAGAAAATAGTCCTCATCGCAACCATCGGCTATCTGGCCAGCCTGATTACATTATCCCCCTCCCTCATCACCACATTCAAGCTGCTTACAGAGACCACAGTATCTACCTCAAACATATGGGATATAACGCCGGCGGCAACCTTCATTGGAATTCTCGTCGGAGTCATTGGTGTCTACCTTGGCAACCTCATCAAGGAAAAATGGATCAAGGTACTGTCCACCTCAGGGGTCATCCTGAATGTATTAGCCTTTTCGGCTGCCATCTTTGCGGACAGCTTCGGAATCATCCCACTTCTTCTGCTCGCAATCGTGTATTACTGGGCAATGCCGGGTATAGCTCTGGTATCAACGGCAGCTCTGGTCGGCAACCTGGTTAAAACACACAGGAC
>DATIUL010000232.1:0-3603 GCA_035466865.1 Anaerolineaceae bacterium
GTTGGCATCTTGCAGGACAAGGCTCATCTTGCGGGGAGGAAGATTTTCAAAATTTTGCACGCGATTAGGTTCTGGATTGTCGGCAGGTAAAGTCATAAGTCGTCCCTCAGTTGTTTTGAATTAAGGATGCATGTAATATACCACTTACAAATAGGGAGCCTGGCATGAGGTAAAATTGCCGCATGAAATCAACCCGCTACCTCGTTATCCTCTTACTTGCTGCTGTGTTTCTAAGTGCATGCCAGGGCACTGCCACTCTTCCAGACCCGGCTACCGCCGTTGCCCAAACGATGGCGGCCGCGCAAGGAACCTTTGTTGTGCCCCAGGGCACCGTTTCAATTGAAACGGCCGTGGCACAAACCATTGAGGCTTCTTCCGGGCAACCCACCGATATTACTTCCACAGAAGCCCCAATTGGGACAAAGACCCAAGCCCCCGCAGTCACTCAAGGACAGGCAGGGAATCAGGAGCAGCTGCTGGTGTGGGCACCGGATGGTTCCAATACTTTACTTGACCAAATCAAGCCGGTTGCTGACAAACACAACCTGGCTGCGGCTATCACCACCAACTTGACCCCTGAGGCCATCAGCACGAAGACCCGCCTGGTGGTCACCTCCGCCCCTGCAGATCAGGTGCTCGATATGGCTAGCAAAGCACCCTTAACCCTTTTTATGGCTGTAAACACTGAAATTGCCACCCCTCCAGCGAATGTTTATAGTTTCAATGTGCAGGGTCCCGGTAAGGCCTCATCACACGCGCAGAATGCCTTTGTGGCAGGGTTCATTTTTGGCTTGATTACCCCTGACTATCGGGCTGGTGTGATCAGCCAGAGCGGCACGCCGGAAGGACTGCACACACAGGGGGGCTTCCAGGTTGGCGAGCAATACTATTGCGGTCTCTGCAACAGCCGTAACGCGCCGGTAACTTTCTACCCAAAGTCTGCTGAGATCTCTGACTCCCAAAATCAGGCTGAGTGGATGGCTGCCGCGGATGCACTGGTGGATGCGGGCGTCCGTTCAGTTTTTATCCAACCGGAAGTCAGTTCCCAGGGCCTGGTGGACTATTTACGGTCCAAGAATATGCTGCTGATCGGCGTGGAAGGTCAGGTTGGGCTTGGCCAGGGTGAAGGATGGGTGGCAACTATTTCAAGCACCGGCATAACGTTGACACTTGAGCAAGCAGTTGAAGAGCTGCTCAGTAATGGCAGTTTGCCGGTCATTTCTGAGGTTGGACTGGATTTGATCAACGTCAATCGTGAGTACCTCAGTGAAGGCAAGCAGGCCTATTTCGAATTTGTGCGGCGCGATCTGGTCTCTGGCCTGATCAAACCCTTACCCTTTGGCCAATAGACCTTGAACGACATCCTAATCCGCCAGGCAGAACCAGCTGACTTACCCGCCATCCGTGAGGTCTGTTTGAAAACAGCCGACGCGGGCAAAGATGGCACAGCACTTTTTAAGTACCCAGAATTACTATGGGCAGTCTATGCAGACCCCTACCTGGCGTTTTGCCCTGAAACCTGCTTTGTGGCAGTGGACTCACTTGGTGTATGTGGGTATACCCTCGGCGCTTTGGATTCTGAAGCAATGCAGGCCTGGGCTCTGCAGGAGTGGCTGCCTCCCTTTCAACAGGCGTATCCGCTGCCTTTAACTGAGCAATACGGGCAAAAAGACCAGGAATTGCTGCACCTGATTCATGAACCTTACCCCTTATTGCCATTTGTTCAGGAATATCCCTCCCATTTGCACATAGACCTGCTTCCGAGGGCTCAGAATCAAGGCTTGGGTAGAAGGCTGATTGAAAAACTTTTGGAAACACTGACTACACTGGGTTCAAAGGGAGTCCATTTTGGTGTGGACGGCGGCAACTTGAATGCCCAGGCTTTTTATCATCACATTGGGTTTGAGGATCTTGTGGTCTTTCCAGATAATTCACGCATGATGGGCATGTACTTGCCCAGGACTACTTAGCGCGTTTTAGGTTCCCAAAGCATATTGTAAAAAACGAGCGGATGGCCAGGGAAGGGGTTTTCAGCCAGCAGTTTAAAGCCCAGATGCTGGTAATAGGCAACGGTTGTGGACTTGTGAGTTTCCAGGTAGATTGGTTTGTTCTCGTTTTTGGCCAGAGTTTGTACATGATGGATTAGCGCAGTTCCCAGGCCTTTGCCTTGAGCGGCGGGGCTTACCCCCAGGTACCAGATGTAGTAATGTGGCTGGCCTGACATCACTTTATGATGGGTGTCATAGGCATACTTTTCACAAAATTGCATACGGTTTAGACTTTCGCGGTTCATCACCAAGGGGGCGATTAACGCGCCACTGAATAAATAATCCCAAAAATTGAATTGAGGCGAATCCGGAAGCATCAAGGACATGATGCCCAGATTGTCTTCGGTTTTGAAGACCTTTCCAGTGCGGCCTGTCTGGACCAGGCCGGTGTGCATCATCCAGTTCAGCTTGGCCCGCTTTTTGCCCAGGTCTGGAAAGTAATAACTCAGGTCAGGGTAGTCAAAGAAGGCCTCGGTGAGTGTGAGGCTGGCCTGGCGGTATTCAGAATGTGGGAGTTCAAGGATTTTCATGAGGAATATTATAGTTTGTCCTTCGTGGGTTCAGAACAATTTACTGACAAGGATGATATGTTGGGCGAAGACCTGAAGCCGAAACATGATGTTATATTTACTGCAGACGCGAGGCGCCCTCACCAAATTTAGTTACTTTGCGTCCCTGAACTAAAAGTTAATTAAGCAATCAATCAGCAGATTCTGGAGGCAGCTTGAAGCATCTACTCACCGGAAACGAAGCCGTCGCCCGCGGAGCTTACGAGGCAGGAGTCCATTTTGCCTCTGCCTATCCCGGCACCCCCAGCACGGAAATTCTTGAAAACATATCCACTTATAAAGAAATCCATTCCGAATGGGCAACCAATGAAAAAGTAGCCCTGGAGGCAGTGGTCGGCGCGCAACTTGCCGGTGCACGCTCCCTGGCAGCCATGAAGCATGTGGGTTTGAACGTGGCCGCGGACCCGCTTTTTTCTTTCACATACACCGGTGTAAACGCGGGAACGGTTATCATAACGGCCGACGAACCAGGGCAGTTCTCCTCTCAGAACGAACAAGACAACCGCAACTACGCCAAAGCAGCCATGATGCCGATGTTTGAACCATCGGATAGCGAAGAAGCCAAGGACATGCTAATTGAGGCATTTGATATTAGCGAGCAATATGACGTGCCCGTGCTTTTCCGCATGACAACCCGGGTTTGCCACTCCAAGAGCCTGGTGGAATTCAAGGAACGTCGGGATGTCCCTCTGAAAGGCTATACAAAGGATGTTAAACGCACCATCACCGTGCCGGCCAATTCCCGCCCGATGAAAGTAAAGTTGCAAAAGAATATGGCCCTCCTGCTGGATTACTCGAATCAGAGCCATTGGAACCGAGTGGAATATGGCGATAAGAATCTGGGCATCATTTGCTCAGGTGATTGTTATATGTACGCCCGAGAGGTCTTTGGCGATGACGCCTCTTATCTAAAGATTGGTTTTTCCAACCCTTTGCCGGATACCCTGATTCGTGATTTTGCTGCGGAGGTTGATGAACTTTACATC
>DATIUL010000233.1:0-2661 GCA_035466865.1 Anaerolineaceae bacterium
AATGGCGAAATTGGTCATGGACTGATCCATTACCTGGCAAAAGCGGGCAAACAAATTGTCGCTTTGGATGTAAACCCCATGGACAGTTCCCTTACTGACGAAGTAAAAGCGTGCGTTGTCGGTGATATTTTGGATCAAACAATGCTCGGTCGCCTGGTTGTAGAACACCAGATTCGCTCCATTTATCATCTGGCCTCCATTCTTTCAACAAAAGCTGAATTCAATCCGGAGACTGCTCACAAAATAAACGTTGAAGGCACCATGAATTTGCTGCGATTGGCCGTGGAACAATCGGCCTGGCAAGGCGAGTCTGTGAAGTTCATTTACCCAAGCTCCATTGCTGCTTATGGCATTCCGAGTAGAGAGGAAAAGGCCAAAACGGGTAAGCTCAAGGAAGAAGAATATACCTTCCCAACTACGATGTACGGTTGTAATAAACTATACATTGAACGGATAGGCTTCTATTACAGCAAGTACTACCGCCAGTTGGGGGCCGATTCCAACACCAACCCCATGGTGGATTTTCGCTGCGTGCGCTTTCCTGGCCTCATCAGCGCGGAGACCATACCGACCGGCGGTACCAGCGACTACGGCCCAGAAATGTTGCATGCCGCGGCCAAAGGTGATTCATATCATTGCTTTGTGCGGCCGGATGCCACCTTGCCCTTTATGGTGATGCCGGATGCTATCAAGTCGTTGATCAGGCTTGAAGCGGCACCAAGGGAAAACCTAACCCAAACAGCATATAACGTCACCAGCTTTGCGTTAACCGCCCAGGAACTTGCGGATATTACAAAATCCGCATTCCCAAAAGCTGAAATTGACTTTGTGCCAGACCTTAAGCGACAAGGAATTGTGGACACATGGCCGAACGACATTGATGATTCCGCTGCCAAAAAAGATTGGGGCTGGTCACCGGATTATGATGTTCAACGTTCCTTCCAGGAGTATTTAATTCCAGCCATCCGCAACCGGTATACCGCAGTTTCCAGACCCAGTACCAGGACCAACGAGTAAATGCCTCTTTTCGAGTATCTCTGTAAGGATTGCCAACACCGCTTTGAAGAGTTACGCTCTTTTTCTGTTGCGGATGAAGCCAAACCATGCCCACATTGCGGCAGCCTGAATAACGTTAGGCAGCTTTCAAAGGTAAATTCAGTTTCTGATGGCAGAAGTTTGAATAATAGGCGCACTTGCGGTGGATGCCATTCAGGCAACTGCGCGAGTTGCGGAGGATAATTTGTGAAAAACATTTACCAAGGAAAGTTAGCCCTCATTACAGGTGGTTCGAGCGGCATCGGTTTCGAGGTGGTCAAGAATCTTTACAATCAGGGATGTTCCATAATTATCCTGGCAAGAAACAAAGAGAAACTTGATTTTGCTGAAAATTTACTGACTTCTCAGAATAACAACTTGGAACAATATGTGTGGACTTATAGCGTTGACGTCGCTGATTTTGAAAAAGTTCAGGCGGTCGCGGATAAAATAATTTCCTCTGCTGGAATCCCAGATTTCATTTTCAACTGTGCAGGAGTCGCCAGGCCAGGCTACGTGGAAGAACTGCCTATTGAGGTTTACAAATGGACCATGGATATTGATTACCATGGCACAGTCAATGTGACCAAAGCGTTCCTGCCAGCCTTAATCAAGCGTGGTTCCGGTCACATTATCAACGTATCATCCATGGCAGGTGTAATCGGTGCCTTTGGTTACACCGCTTATTCGGGCGCAAAATTTGCAGTCCGGGGTTTTACGGATACCTTGAGGGCTGAACTTAAATGCAAAGATATCAATGTGTCAATTGTTTTCCCGCCGGATACGGACACCCCTCAGTTGGCGTGGGAGACACAATATAAACCAGCAGAAACAGCCATTCTGGCAGGTTCTGACAGGCCCCTGTCTGCAGCAACAGTGGCAGAGGTCATCCTGAGGGATGTGGCTAAAAACAAATACGTAATCGTTCCTGGGACGAATGCCAAGCTGATGTATGCCTTAGCTTCGCACCTTGGCGGATTAATCTATCCTATTATGGATATGTTGGTTATGGATGCGAAAAGAAAATGCTCGCCTACGCGCAAGCATTAAGTATAAATAAGTGCTGTCCGCAATATTTATGAACATCGACCGGGTTATAAAAGAATGGGAGGATGATCCCGAAATTGCTTCCAACCTGGCAAGCTGGGTGCGAACACCACCCAAACTGGCGGATCTGCGAGATTTCCCACAGGACCTTGACCAAAGCCTTATCCAAAACCTGAGGGCAGGAGGGATTCATGCCCTCTTTTCGCATCAGGCAAAGGCTTATGACCTTCTCATGCAAGGGGAAAACCTGGTCATCGCTACCGGCACAGCCAGCGGCAAGACCCTGTGTTACAACCTGCCGGTATTAAATACTATTTTCAGGAATAGTTCTGCTACTGCCTTATATTTGTTCCCAACCAAGGCATTGGCGCAAGACCAGGTCAAGCACATCCAGGCTTTAAGTGGCGGCTCAGAAAAGCAAACCCTTGTTCGAGCAGGGATTTACGATGGTGACACACCGGGGCACCAAAGGGCGGAGATTCGCAAGAACGCAAACATCCTGATTACCAACCCGGATATGCTGCACCAGGGAATCCTGCCGCACCACACCAATTGGAAGCGTTTTCTGAGTGGTCTACG